>JBILWD010000168.1:0-8098 GCA_044370095.1 Opitutaceae bacterium
GACGTGGGACACGGAGGCACTGGCGCACCACCGGCGGACGCCCGGAGAGGGTTTGATCGCGCAGGAGCGGCTGACGGCCGAAGAGGAGGCGCGCGGAGAATTCCTCGGGCAGGTCGCGGCGTGGGGCCGCGCGGGGGCGGAGGTCGCGGTGGTGATGTCGAAGGAGGGCGAGGAGCAGCGGGCGCAGGAGTTGCTGGACGCGGCACCGGGCTGGCGCGAGCTGCGGCCGCGCTGGTGGCGGGGCAACCTCAACGAAGGGTTCCGGATCACCGCCCGCCCGGGCGCGGCGCTGGCGTTGCCGGCGGAGGCCGCCGGGCGCCGGCGCCGGGCCGCGGCGGCGGAGGAGACGGCCCGGGACCTCGTGGTGGTCACCGAGACGGAGCTCTTCGGCCGGCGGCGGCCGCGCCGCGCCGCGGGAACGGCGAGGGCCGTAGCCCACCGCGCGCAGGTCGACCAGTTGCTCGACTTCGCGGAGCTGGTGGAGGGCGACTTCGTCGTGCACCTGCAGCACGGCATCGCGCACTTCCGGGGCATCACCCGGCTCGACACCGCCCAAGGCCAGCGGGAGGTCATTTCCTTGGAGTTCGACGACCAGGTGACGCTCCACGTGCCCCTCACCGAGTCGCATCTGATCAGCCGGTATGTGGGCCTGAGTAAGACGCGCCCGCAGCTGGGCCGGATCGGCTCGGGTCGCTGGGAGAAGGCGCGGCAGGCAGCGGAACGGGCGACCGTGGACTTGGCGGCCGAGCTGCTCCGGCTGCAGGCGGCGCGGGAAGCGCAACCGGGACAGGCCTGCCCGGCGGACAACGACTGGCAGCGCGAATTCGAGGCCTCCTTTCCGCACGCGGAGACGGCGGACCAGCTGCGGGCCATCCAGGAGACCAAAGCGGATCTGGAGCGGCAGCGGCCGATGGACCGGCTGATCTGCGGGGACGTCGGCTTCGGCAAGACCGAGGTCGCGATTCGCGCCGCGTTCAAGGCGGTGCAGGCCGGCCGTCAGGTGGCCATGCTCGTGCCGACCACGATTCTCGCCCAACAGCACCTCAACACCTTCCGCGAGCGGATGGCGGGCTACCCGGTGGCGATCGAGATGCTCAGCCGTTTCCGTTCGCGGGCGGAGACGCGGCAGGTACTCGCGGCGGCGGCGGCGGGCCAGGTCGATATCCTGATCGGCACGCACCGGCTCCTGCAGGGGGACGTCGTCTTCCGCGAGCTCGGCTTGGTCGTGGTCGACGAGGAGCAGCGCTTCGGCGTGAAGCACAAGGAGGCACTGAAGCGTCTGCGCGCGACGGTGGACGTCCTCTCGATGAGCGCGACCCCGATCCCGCGCACCCTCTATATGGCGCTGACGGGAGCGCGGGACCTGAGCGTGATCGAGACGCCGCCGGTCAACCGTCACCCGATCCAGACGATCGTGAAAACCTATGACGAGCAGGTCGTAGTGGACGCGATCCAGTTTGAGCTCCGCCGCGGGGGTCAGGTTTTTTACCTCCACAACCGCGTCCAGACGATCGAGTTGGTGGCCGCGCGGCTGCGCCAGCTGCTGCCGGGCGTCACGATTGGCGTCGGCCACGGCCAGATGGACGCGACGGAGCTGGAGCGAGTGATGACGGAGTTCGTCGCTGGCCGATACCAAGTGCTGCTAGCGACGACCATCATCGAGAGCGGGTTGGATATCCCGAACAGCAACACGATCATCATTGAGGGCGCAGACCGCTTCGGCCTCTCGCAACTCTACCAGCTGCGCGGACGCGTAGGCCGGTTCCGGCATCAGGCCTACGCTTACCTGCTGCTGCACCGGCACACGCGGTTGCTGGAGATCGCCCGCCAGCGGCTGACCGCGATGCGGCAGCACAACCAGCTCGGCGCCGGCTTCCGCATCGCGATGCGCGACCTCGAGCTGCGCGGGGCCGGCAACCTCCTCGGATCCGAGCAGAGCGGGCACATCGTCGGCGTCGGCTTCGAGCTGTACTGTCAGCTGCTCCGCCAATCGGTCGCGCGGCTCAAGGGGGACCGCACCGCGGCCGCCGTGCGCGCGAACGTGAAGCTCGACTTCGTGTTCGTCGGCGAGGGCCAGCCCGAGGCGCGGGGCGCCCGGCGCCACGTGGACGGCTACACGGCGCTGCGCGACGCCGAGGACGACGGGGCGACGGAGGTTGCTCTCATCCAAGCCCGCCTACCCGCCGCTTACGTGGCGGAGACGCGCCTGCGGATCGACTTCTACCGCAAACTTGCCCTCGCCGACTCGCCGGAGGCGCTCCAGCAAATCGAGGCCGACCTGCGGGACCGCTTCGGGCGCTTTAGCGACGAGGTGAAGGCGCTGCTGCTGGTGACGGAGATCCGGGTGCGCGCCGAGCGGAAGGGCGTTCTGAGCGTCGAAACCAACGGGGGCCGCCTGAAATGCCTGCGCCGCGCGGGAGGCCGCGACGACTGGGTGCAGGTAGGCGCGCGGTTTCCAAGGTTGACCGCCCCCAAGCCCCTTCTACGTTTACGCGAAATCTCCGCGTTCCTCGAACAACTGCCGCCGTCATGACGCTCCGCCGCCGCCTTGCTTGCCTGCTTCTCGCCGCCGCGCCGGTCGCATCCTTCTTCGCCCAAGGGACCGTCCCGGGCGCGCCCGCCGCGGACCCCGTCGCCCAGAATCTCAACCTGCGTTTCGCGAACGGGATCGTCGCGGTCGCCGAGGAGAAGATCATCACCGTGGCGGACGTGATGCAGTACATCGGGCCCCTGCTCCCGCAGCTCCGCAACGAGGCCCGCAACGAAAAGGAATTTCAGGAGCGGCTCGAGCAGCTGCAGGACAGTGCGATCCAAGATCTCGTCGACCGGGTGTTGATCGTGAAGGAGTTCCGCAAGGACGAGAAGCGCCAGATCCCGGTCCAGTACATCGACAACGCGATGGCCGACGAGATCGCGGAGCGTTTCGAGGGCGACCGCTCCAAGTTCCTCGCCTACCTCCGGGCCAAGGGCCAGACCATCCGCGACTACCGCAAGGAGATCGAGGAGAACATCATCTTCAGCTACATGCAGGGCCAGCAGCGCAAGTCGCAGAGCGTGGTGAGCCCGGTGCGGATCGAGACCTATTACAACGAAAACAAGGATCGTTTCTACCGCGAGGACGAGGTGCACCTGCGCCTGATCCAGATCACGCGCACCGAGTCCGAGACCGACACGACGCTGCTGGAGCAGGGTCGCGCGATCGTCGCCCGCCAGAAGGGCGGCGAGAAGTTCGAAGACCTCGCGCGCCAATTTTCCAAGGACCTCAAACGGAGCAAGGGCGGCGACTGGGGCTGGCTCAAGCGCTCGGACTTCCGCAAGGAATTCAGTGACGTCGCGTTCGCCCTCAAGAAGGCCGAGGCCTCGGATCCAATCCTGCTGCCCGAGGGCGCCTTCATCCTTTACGCCGAAGATCGCCGCTTCGCCGGCATCCAGCCGATCGACGAAGTCCGCGACCAGATCGAGCGCGTCCTGATCCAGCAGATGAGCCGCACGAGCCAGGAACGCTGGCTGGAGCGCCTCCGCCGGAACGGGTTCGTCAAGTACTACTGAGTCCCCGGTTTCGGGCCCGCCCACGGCTGGCTGGCCGGCCGCGCGCCGCGGAGTGTGGGGCCCATGCCTCCGCCCGCCACGCCCCGCCCCGACCTGCCCCGTGAACGCCTCGCCCGCGCCGGCCCGGCCGCGCTGAGCGACTCCGAACTGCTGGCCGTGCTGTTGTGCCACGGCTGCCGGGGCGAGGATGTGGTCGCGCTCGGCGGCCGCGTGCTCTCCGAGGCGGGTTCGCTCTCCGGCCTCGCGCGTTGGCGGCTGGGCGACTTCCGGCGGCTGCGCGGCCTCGGACCGGTGAAGGCCCTTCAATTAGTCGCGGCGATCGAGCTCGCCCGCCGGTTGCTATTGTCACCGCACGGCGAGGCCCCGCTGCTGGATCAGCCGGTGCAGGTGCGTGACTACCTGCTGCCCCTCGCCACCGGCCTCGAGGTGGAGAAGTTCTGGGTGCTCTGCCTCAATCGCCGCCACCGCCTCCTGCGCCGCGTGGAACTCACTTCGGGAACGGCCCACGCCACCCTCGCTCACCCGCGCGAGGTGTTTGGCCTCGCGGTCCGCGAAGGCGCCTCCGCGATCGTCTGCGCCCACAACCACCCGAGCGGCGACCCGGCGCCGAGCGCGCCCGACGTGCAAGTCACGCGCCACCTGCGCGACTCTGGCCGGACGCTCGACATCGCGCTGCTCGACCACGTGATCCTAGGCCGCGCCGGGGCCGATCCGCTAGGCAAGGGCTACTACAGTTTCCGGGAGGCGGGCGTGGTCTGAGCCCACTCTGGGCCCGCCCCGCGAACGAGCGTACGCACGCGCAGCAGGAACATATCGGCGGTGATGTACAGGGTGCCGCCGTCGTCGCCCCAGGCACAGTTGCCGGTCGCTTGGCCGGTCAGGATTCGGCCCAAAAGCTTACCTTCCGGTGAAAGCACCAGCACGCCACCCGGACCCGTGGCCCAGACGTTGCCGCGGTCGTCGACCTTCAGCCCGTCGCAGGAACCGCGGACGCCGGGTTGCCGCAACGGCAGCGCGTCGAGGAAGAGCCGTTCGCCCGTGAGCGTGCCGTCGGCAGCCACGTCGTAGGTCACGATGCGCGGCGCCCGCCCATCGCTCACGGCGACGTACAGGCGGCGCTCGTCCGGCGAGAAGCCGATGCCATTGGGAAAGCTCAGGCCGGCGGTGAGCAGGGTTACGCGACCAGAGGGTTCCACCCGGTAGACGCCGTTGTGCGGCTGCTCCTTCAGCGGGGAGTCGTTGAGCTTCTCGAGCCCGTAGGGCGGGTCGGTGAAGTAAATGTCCCCGTTGCGGCGCAGCGCGAGGTCGTTGGGGCTGTTGAACCGGCGGCCTGCGTGGCGGTCGGCCACGGTGACCCAGCGGCCCGCCTCGTACCGCGCGACGCGACGCTCGCCGTGCTGGCAGACCAGCAGGCGCCCCTGCGCGTCGCGGGCGAGGCCGTTGCTGCCGGGCTCCCGGAAGCCGGGGGTCGGGTTCAGCAGCCCGCTGGGTTTCAGGAACACCTCGGCCTCGCGGCGGCCCGGCGCCCAACGCAGGATTACGTTCTCCGGAACGTCCGAGAACAGCAGCGCGCCCTCGTACCAAACCGGGCCCTCGGACCAGTTGAAGCCCTCCGCGAGGAGCTCAATCCCGGTCCCCGGCGCCACGAGCGCGTCAAAGGCGGGATCCAACCGTTCGATCCGGCCCTGGAAGGCGGGTGCGGCCGGCGCGGCGGCGCGAACCAGCGGGAGGCCAACGAGGGCTAGCAACAGGAGAGCGGCGAGGAGGCGGAGGGGGGGCATCGGGGAAAGCCGGAGGGGAACGGCGCCCCCCGGGATGCACGGCGCCGCCCCGTGAGGCAAGGTCCGGCGTCGCGAACGCTCAGGCAGCGCCAGCCGCGGCGGGGGTCTTACGCACGAGGCGGGCGATCGATTCCTCGGGGTTGAGCGCGGCGACGGCACCGAGTTCCACCCACGCGAGCGCCTTCGACTCGTGGGTGAGGCGCAGGGTTTCCGCCGGATCGCCCTCCAAGAGGAAACGTAGGTCGTGGTGGAAGTGCCCCGGCTGGCCCGGGCGCTCCGGAATCCAATGACGGTCGACATCGAAGATCGCAGACGAGAGCACCCGCAGCCCGGCCAAGCCGCTTTCCTCCTCCGCCTCCCGCCGGGCCACCGCGAGCAGGTCCCCGTCGCCATCGGCGTGTCCGCCCAGCTGCAGCCAGCGGTCGAGCTTATGGTGGTGCGTGAGCAGGACGCGCCGCCGGCAGGGGCTGACGATCCAGGCCGAGCCGGTCAGATGCCCGGGCGCGCAGCGGCGCTCAAGGCATTCGGGCTCCGCGCGGACAAAGGCGAGCATCTCCTGCAGCGCAGCCGCCTCGGCACCGGGCTCGGCGCGGGACACGTGTGCCGCCAGCAGGGAGAGAACGGACGCGCGGTGCATCCGTTCAGCGCGTCTCGTACCACTTCGGGTCCGCGGGGGCGGCACCGGCGGCGATCGCGGGGAAAACCTCGGGTACCGAACCCACCACGCGGTAGAGCGCGCGGTTGGACTCCTTGTAGAAGTGCTGTTCCTGCATCCGGTCGAAGAGCTGCAGCAGGGGGTCATAAAACCCGTCGTAATTGAGCAGGACGCACGGTTTCCGGACGACGTTGAGCTGGCGCAGCGTGAGGATCTCCACGATCTCCTCGAGCGTACCCCAGCCGCCGGGCAGGGCGACGAAGGCGTCCGCCCGCGTCTCCAGCAGCAGCTTGCGCTCGCGCATCGTGATGACCGTGACCAACTCGTCGGCCTCGTCGTAGGCGAGCTCGCGGACCTTGATGAACTCCGGAATCACACCGACCACGCGGCCGCCGGCCTTTTTCACGGCGCGCGCCACCGCTCCCATCATCCCGGTCTTGCCGCCGCCGAACACTAGGTCCCAGCCCTCGGCGACGAGGCGGGTGCCGAGTTCGCTCGCGAGGTTGAGGTACTTGGCGTCGAGGCGGTCGGAGGAGGCGCAGTAGACGCAAAGAAGCTTAGACATCGAAGGATGGAATTGAGGGGTGAGGCGTCGGCTGCTTGGTTTCAACCCAATCTCGGCGCGAACGTGTCTCCCGCTCCCCTGCCCTTTTCCCCGCCCTACGTAGGCCGCCTCGCGCCCTCGCCGACTGGCTGGCTGCACCTCGGCCATGCGCGCACCTTCTGGGAGGCGCACCGGCGGGCGCGGGCCGCGGGCGGGCGGCTCTTGTTGCGCCACGACGACCTCGACCGGGATCGTTGCCGACCGGAGTTCATTGCCGCCGCGGAGGAGGATCTCCGTTGGCTGGGACTGGCCTGGGACCGGGCGCCGCTCGTGCAAACGGCCCGGCGGCCACGGCACCGCGCCGCCCTCGAGCGCCTCCACGCCGCCGGTCTCCTCTTTCCCTGCACGCGCACCCGCCGGGACGTACTGGAGGCCTCCTCGGCGCCACACGAAGGCGGGCCGGACGACGAGCCCGTGTACCCGCCAGCGTTTCGACCGCCGGAGGGCACCGCCACGCTGCCCCTCGAGGAGCGGATCACCGTCAACTGGCGCTTCCGCGTCCCTGACGGGCGCGAGCTCCGGTTTCTCGACGGCGCCGCGGGACCGCAGGCGGCGGTGGCCGGGCGGGACTTCGGCGACTTCCTGGTGTGGCGCAAGGACGACACCCCGAGCTACCAGCTCGCCTGCGCCGTCGACGATGCGGAGCTCGGCGTGACCGAGGTCGTACGCGGGGAGGATCTGCTGCGCAGCACCCTGCGCCAGCTGCTGCTGCTGGAGGCGCTGGGGGCACCGGCGCCGCAGTACCGGCATTTGCCCTTGGTCCGGGATGCGCAAGGTACGCGCCTCGCCAAGCGCCACGACGCACTGGCCTTGCGCACCTTGCGCGGCCAAGGCGCCGATCCCGCCGGATTGCGCGCGGGGTTTGCCGCAGAGCTCGGGGAGCACCCGGAATGAGGTATCGGCGCTTCCCAGCGTCGAATTGGCTTACACTTTCCCGCAATCCGGTCCAAGTGCAGGGCCCTTTCGATAAGTTTTATCCGCCTGCCATTGAAGTAGGTTACGAAGGTCGTAATCCCATCTGGGAAGAGCTGGTACGCGATCGGCTAAACTACGGTGGCGCCAACGTGGGTTCTCCCGGCCGGCCCCTTTTCCTAGATCTCCTTCATGCAACACCCTGCCTCTTCCCTGCGCCCAACGCCCGTACGACGGAACCTGCGCGCACTCTGCCTGCTCGCCGTCGCGGGCATCGCGGGCGTGGCGTCGGGCGCGGCCCAGTCCGCGTACAAGGTGACCGAGATTGGGGTGCTGCCAGGGCACAACCACGGCTTCGCCATCTCGATCAACGACGCGGGGCAGGTGGCGGGCTACAGCGAGGCCAACATCCCCAATATGACCCAACGCGGTTGGCTCTACAAGGCGGGGACCCTCGCCGCGCTGGGCACCCTGCCGAAGCGGGGGCAGTACTCCACCGCCACCTTCATTCATCCGACCACCGGAGTGATCGTGGGCGATGGCGATACCGGCGACTTCCGGCCGCAGGGGATGGTCCGCATCGGCGCCAACCTATAC
>JBILWD010000448.1:0-2553 GCA_044370095.1 Opitutaceae bacterium
ATCTTCGGGATCCTTTTCGGCCACTTCTTCATCCCGTTCTTCTTCCTGTTGTCCTACCGCTTCAAGGTCACGCCCCATATCCTCCGTCGCATCGCGATCTGGATCCTGGCGATCATCCTTCTCGACCTCTGCTACAACATTATGCCGGCGCTGAAGGATTCGCACGGCGACGCGCTCCCCCTGCTCTCGTTGAACTTGCTCTGGATCCTGACCTCCGTGGTCGGGGTCGGCGGGATCTGCGTCTGGGCCTACCTCCGGAGCTTCGGCACCGCTAAACTCATTCCGATCCGCGATCCGCGCATCGGCGAAAGCCTCACCCACCATGAGTGACCCCCGCGTCAGCCCGGCCCGGCCGGTTTCGCTCTTCACGATCATCCTGCTCCTCGGGGTGTTCTCGGCCTTCCTCCTCACCGTGCGGTACTTCTACCGCCCGGCCCCGGCGAGCGCCTATAATGCGGCGCCGGAAGGCTTGCCGAAGGATCTGGAGTGGCGCGCTACCGCCGAGGCCCGCCGCAAGGCCCTCACGGACCTGCGCGCCGCCGAGGCCACCCAGACCACCAGCTACGCCTGGATCGACAAGGACAAGGGCGTGGTCCAGCTGCCGCTGGAGCGCGCGATGGAGCTCACCGTAAAGCAGTACGGAGCGAAGAAATAACCGCCCGCCAACCTCCGACCGAGATGTCTTATCCCCCGACCAAAGCCTCCGCGGCGGAAGTCAGCCCCTTCGACGCTCCCGCGCGGTGGCCGCTGGCCCTGCTCGCTGGCTCCGCCCTGGTGTGGCTCGTCCTCAGCAGCCTGCTGGCGCTGGTGACTTCCATCCAGCTGCACACCCCCTCCTTTCTGGCGGACTGCTCGGCCCTTACCCACGGGCGCGCGCAGGCCCTGCGGGAGACGGCCTTCCTGTACGGTTGGGCGGGCAACGCCGGCGTTGGCCTTGGGCTTTGGATTCTCGGCCGCCTCGGCGGCCATCCCCTCCGCGCCCTCAACTGGGCCGTCGTGGGCACCGTCTTCTGGAACCTCGGCCTGCTGGCCGGGATGGTCGGGATCGCCACCGGCTCGATGACCGGCTTCGCCGGCCTGCAAGTTCCCCGCGCCGTGCAACCGGTGCTGGTTGCGGCCTTCTGCGCGATGGCGCTCCCCGGCGTGCTGGCGTGGGCCGGGCGCAAGCGGGAGGGCACTTATGCCGCCCAATGGTACGCGGCCGCCGCCCTTTTCCTGCTGCCGTGGTTCTGGACCGCCACCCAAGCGGTCCTCCTCTGGTCCCCGCTGCGCGGGGTGGTCCAGACGATTGCCGCCTCCTGGCACACCCAAAGCCTCGTCTCGCTGTGGTTGATGCCCCTCGCGCTGGCCGCCGCCTACTACATCGTGCCGAAGCAAACGGGGAAGTTGCTGCCGGGCTATGAATCGGCGCCGCTCGCCTTCTGGACCCTCATCGTGTGCGGCGGTTGGAGCTTTGGCCGCCACCTGATCGGCGGTCCGGTCCCGGCCTGGATCCCGACGATGGCGGTCGTCGCGCAGTGCCTCCTCCTCTTTCACTTCCTCGTGGTGGCCTTGAACTTCCGCCAAGTGTTCGCGGGCGGCAGCCTGACGCTACAGTACCTGCGCTTTGGACTGGTCGCCTATCTTCTGACCGGCCTGCTCGAGACGATCACCTCCTTCCGCGGGGCGGCTGCGCACACCCAGTTCACGCTGCTGGTGCCGGCGATGGATCAGCTCGCGCTGCACGGCGCCCTCTCGATGTTCCTGTTCGGCGGACTGGTGTATCAGTTCCCGCGGATCATCGGCCGCGATTGGACGCTGCCCACGTTCGTTTCCGGCCACGCCAGCCTGTATATGCTCGGCGTGGTGATCTCGGTCTTGTCCTTGGGTTGGGCCGGACTCGCCCAGGACGCCCTGCTGAACCACTCCCAGACGCCCTTCGCGGAGATCCTCGTCCAGCTCAAGATGCCGCTTCTGCTGCACACGGCGGGTCAATTCGCGTTGTTGGCGGGTAACGTCCTGCTGTTGGTCGCCTTCCTCCGTTCCGCCGCCTCTTCCTGCTGCCGGGAAGAGGGCGCCGCGTCCCTCCGTCCGGCTTCCTCCGCCTCATGAAAAACCGGCCGCTCTTCCTTCTCGGCCTCTTCCTCGCCGTCCTGACCTCGTGGGCGGGATTCGTGCTGGGATCCCACGGCCAGCTGGGCTCGCTGACGCCGTTCTTCGACGAGGCGGATGGCCAGTCGCATCCGGCGCGCCTCCCGGGCCTCGCCGCCCGCGGCCAGCTGGTCTATGCCGACCTCGGGTGCGCCGCGTGCCACACCCAGCAGGTTCGTCGCCCCGGCTTCGGCAACGATCAGGCCCGCGGTTGGGGCGAGCGCCAAAGTGTCGCCCGTGATTACATCTTCCACGCCCAGCCCCAGCTCGGGGCCTCCCGGCTCGGGCCCGACCTGATGAACCTCGCCGGCCGCAAGCCGCAGGCCCCCTCCGCGGAGGAACTGCACCGGCTCCTGTACACCGGGTCCGCTGCCCACCCGGCTTTCCCGTTCCTGTACGAGACCCGCGAGATTGCCGGCGAGT
>JBILWD010000169.1:0-8030 GCA_044370095.1 Opitutaceae bacterium
ATGGGGCGCTCCAAGTGGCCGCGCCTTTCTTTTTGCGGGCCCCGAGGATGCGCACGTCATCCGCCCAGCGTTCGCCGCTGCCTTGGAACCAGCCGACGAGCAGGTCGCCGTTGGGCAGCTCGACCAAGGTGGAGCCGTGGGCGTGTTCCGCCTGCACGGGGAAGACCAGCTCGGTGCGCAGGAAGGGCGCGTCCGCGGCTGGCGGTGCGGCCGGCGCGGCGGGGGCGGCGAGGAGCAGTCCGGCCAAGAGGACGAGGCGGGCGGGGCGGGGCGCGACGGGCATAGGGGCTAGGGGGATGGGCCTGAGGGGTGGGAGACCCCCGGACGCGGCCTTGGGGGGCACCGTAGTTGAATTCGCGGGTGGCGGAAGCCAGTTTTGCGGGCTCCGGGGGTTTCGGGCTTGCTCCCTGCGGCCGGTCCGCGGCGGAGTCGGGAGCCTACCGTGCGGGCCTATCCCGGGCCGGCGGCCCACCCCTTACCCTGATGCCCTCGTACCGCCGGTCGTCTGCCTTTGCCCTGCTGGTTGCCCTGTTGCTGCCCGGCTGGGCGCTAGCCGCCGCGCCGGGCGCGATCTCTGGCGCGGTCAGCAACGCCGCCACCCGCAACCTACTCCCGGGCGCGCGGGTCGAGCTGCCGGCCCTCGGGCGCGAAGTGCTGGCGGATGATACGGGCCGTTACGAGTTCCCCGGGGTGCCGGCGGGCCGCTACGAGCTGCTGGTCTCCTATATTGGCCTCGATGGGGTCCGCCGGGCGGTCGAGGTGGGGGCGGGGCAGCGGGTGACGCAGGACTTTGAGCTGACCACGGCCATTTACCGGATGGAGCAGTTCAAGGTGGTGGGGGAGCGTGAGGGCGACGCCGCCGCGATCACCGCGCAGCGCAACGCGGACAATGTCCGCAATGTGGTGGCGGCCGACTCGTTCGGGAACCTCCCGAACCTCAATGCGGCCGAGGTCGCGATCCGCTTGCCGGGCATCGCAGGCAATCCGGACGACGGCGGCACCTACACTGGTTTTACCATCCGCGGGATGGGACCCGGCCTGAACGCGGTCACCCTCGACGGGGGGCCGCTGACCGGCCAAGGCGGGATGGCCCGCAACACCATGCTGAACAACTTCAGCGGTACGATGCTCGAGCAGATCGAGCTGATTAAAGGGCACACGCCGGACAAGGGCGCCGACTCCCTCGGCGGGACGCTCAACCTCCGCAGCCGTTCGCCGCTGAGCCTGCGCGAGCCCCGCCGTACCACCTATAGCCTCAACCTGCGGACCGCACCCTCGTTCACCGAGCAGATCCCCGCGCGGGAGGCCCACCGGGTGCATCCGGTGTTCAATGTCGCCCACCAGCAGGTGTTCTCCACGCGGGGGGGCGAGCGGGACCTCGGGGTTTCGTTCAACGCCTTCTACAGCGAGAACGTCATCGCGTACTTTTCCACCGTCCGGGACTTCGAGAACACCACCCGCGAACCGGCCTTCCTGTGGGATTACCGGACCAACGATTTCTACGCGAACCGCAAGCAGTGGAGCTTTAACCTCAAGGCCGAGTACCGCCTGTCCGCGGCCACCCGGGTGCGGGTGAACGCGATCTACAACGATACCAACGTCACCGACCGCCGCACGCACGAGCTGCGGGCCTATACCAACCAGGTGGTCGGGGCGACCGGTACCGCGGGCATCTTACCCGGCTACACCAGCCGCATTACCGAGGTGCGGCCAGTCCCCGCCTCGATCATCGAGGTGACCGGCGGGATGGTCACCACGTGGAACCGGCTCCGCCACCTGGACGTCGGGGCGGAACATACGCTCGGCCGCTGGCACCTCGACTGGGGCGCGCGGCGGAGCCAGACGCGCATCAACTCCGGCAATGGCGGCGAGGCGGCGACGCTGACCCACCGGCTAGCCGGCGTGGGCTGGGTCCTCGACCGTACCGCGTCGGACCTCTACCCGCGCCTGATCCAGACGGCGGGTCCCGACCTGACCAACCCCGCGAATTACCGCCCCGCGCCGGCCGGCTTGGTCAATGCCAATACCGGCAACAACATCGTGGTGGGGGAACTGTTTGGCGATGCGCGCCTGACCCTGCCGTGGAGCAGCCCGCTCGCGTTCAAGACCGGCTTCAAGCTCCGCGAGACGCGGGCGGATGACCAGAACGCGGCGCGCCGTTGGAATTACGCCGGCGCCGCGGCGCTGCCGGCCGATCCCTCCATCCGTACTTGGGCCGAGCATAAGGCCGGCCTGCGCCTGCCGCGCTGGGAGGCGGGGGCGCTCCTGAAGGCCCGCGAGCCGATCGACCCGGCCCTCTGGCGGGAGGACCTGTATTATCGGGAACAGGTGCGTTACACCGGCACCCGCGGGGTGACCGAACGCGTCACCGCTGGCTACGCGATGGCACAGGGTCGGGCGTTCGGCTCCGGTTTCCTCGGCGGCGTGCGGGTCGAACGGACTGAGACTGCCAGCTGGGGCTGGGTACGGGCGCGCTCGGGCAGCACGGCGGCGCAGCAGGCGGCCGACCCGGTAGGGGCGGCGCAGCGGGACTACGCGGGCACGCGGCGCGAGCGCGCGGGCGGCTACACCAAGGCGTTCCCGAGCGTCCACCTGACCCGCGACCTCACGCCCAACTTGAAGGGGCGCGTGAGTTGGTCGACGAGCTTTGGCCGGCCCGCGATGACTAGCCTGTTGCCCAACGAGACGGTCAACGAGACCAACCAGACCGTCACGACCAACAATCCCTCGCTCCTGCCGCAGACGGCGCGCAACTGGGATGTCACCTTGGACTATTACTTTGAACCGGTGGGCAACCTTTCGGTGGGCTGGTTCCACAAGGAGATCCGGGACTACATTGTGTCCGGAATCTTGGCGGGGACGATCGGTTCGGGGACGGACAATGGCTACAATGGCGAGTATGCTGGCTTCAGCCGGCTCTCCTCCGCCAATGCGGGGAGCGCGGTGGTGCAGGGCTGGGAGCTGGGCTACCGGCAGCAGTTGACCTTCTTGCCGGGGTGGCTGCGCGGGCTGGCGGTGTCCGGCAACTACACGCTGCTCGACACGCACGGGGATTTTGGCGGCCGCACCCAGCTCTCGTCGGGTCAGGTGGCGGGTTTCATCCCGCGCACGGCGAATGCGGCGCTCTCTTGGCGCCATCGTGCGTTCAGTGTGCGCTACCTGTTCAATTTCACGGGGGATTATTTGCAGACCTATTCGCCGGCGAGCTTGGGCCGGAACCTCTATCGCTTCAGCCGGACCATCCAGAACCTAGGGTTCGCGTGGCAGGTGCGGCCGGAGCTGAACCTAACGTGCGACATCGATAATCTGGCGAATGAGCCGCAGCGCCGGTACCGCGGCATTCCCGACCAATTGCAGGCCCATAACCTGACGGGCACCACGGTGACCTTCGGGGTCAGCGGGCGGTTTTAGGCCGGAGCGCCTTTGCCGTCGGGGCGCTTCGCCGGGGTGTCTGCTACGGTCGGGATGGGGTCAGGTTACCTGACCTCGTACCACGCGCGTCAGCGCCGATCGTTGAGTATTCCGGGATCCATCCGGCAATGAAGCACGGCGACGAGCCGGATCGCATCGGGGTCGATGCGGTAGAACACGGCGTAGGGGAAGCGACGAACCAGCACTCGCCGGAGCCCTCGATGCACCGGGGGAAACAGCTCGGGGTGGCGGACGAGATGGAAGACCGCGGCATCCACCCTACGCACGAAATCTTTGCCTAATCCGGGAGAGCGAAGCTCGTACCAGTCGTGGGCGGCGATTAGATCGGACGCAGCCGTCGACGTCGGCCGGACAGGAATGGGCATCAGCGGCGCAACAGTTCGTCGCGCACCTCGTCCCAGGGTCGGCCCGGATCCGGGTTCGCCTCCAGGGCGTTGAGGCGGCGATCCAGTTCGGCCCGTTGCGCGGGCGAAATCGGCACCCCTTGCGGCTCAGCGGCGATACCATCCCAGATTTCCTCCACCAGCAGGATGCGCTCCGCCTGGGAAAGGGTGCGGAGTTCGGCTTTCAGGACAGGGTTCATCAGCGGGAGGAAGGTGACGGCGAGCGGAGTCGGATGGTGCCTCAATTGGCGGGGGCGTAATCCGCGGAGGGATAACTGTATTTCCGGTGCGGACGGGTCAAGTTGGCGGCGGCCCGGATTCCGGGGTGAGCGCACAGTGCATCGGGGCCACGTCCTGAAGTCAGGGTCCGATCCACCCCCGCATCCCACGGAAATTACCGAAGGACCCACTAGCCCCGACGCCGCTTTCCGGCTACGCGGGACTCCGGGGCGGCCGCGGGCGGGGTGTGGAAGTGGGTGTGAGCCTCCAGCTTGAGGCGGTGCATGGCGAGGCTCAGGTCGGCATAGAGGGCGCCGGCCGCCGGGTCCGCGGTGCCGGCCTCCAAGCGCTCGGAGGTGCGGTGGAAGCGTTCGCCCAGGGCGCGGTGCTCGTCGTGGTCCCCAAGGGCGCGCAGGAGTCGACGCACCTGTTCCGCCCGCCGGCGGGCCGTGGCGACGCGACGGGCCGCGGCGGCGAAGCTCACGCGGCCGGCCTTCGCCTCCTGCAGCAGCCGGCACTCGAAGGCGCGGCATTGTCCCGGCCGGTCCGCGTAGAGGCGGCACGAGCCGTCGGCGCACAGGGCCGCGCAAGGCTGAGGGAAGCGCGCCGCCTGGCGGCCGCGTCCCGGCGCGATCGGGAGGCCTAGTTTGGCGAGGCGCCGCGCGTCGTCCCCTGGTTCAAGGCGCACCAGGTCGAACAGGGTGCCGTCACAGCACATCCCGCAGGTGCGGCAGAGGTCTTCGGCGGGTTTCACGGGGTTTACGATCCGAGGGTCGGGGCGGGCTTGGCAAGGCGGAGCAGCGGGGGCCGCGCGGTGGTCTCAGGTTTCCTCGGGTAGCGGCGCGGGCGGTTCCGCGAGGCAGTCATCGGGAAAGGCGGAGCGTTGGCGCAGCCAGTCGTCGAGGCAGCAGGGGTTGGTGAGGGCCTCGTGCAGGGCCGAGCCAAAATCATAGGCGCGCTCGTCATAGCCGGCGGCCTCGATGGCCTCGTCGACCCCGAGCATCACCGAGAACATTCGGGCGCGGATGGGCGGGATATAGACGGCGGTGATTTCGATGGTGGGGTCCGCCAGATGGGCTGCGCAGGCTGCGGCGTCGCTGGTGTGGTGGGAGCGGCAGGGCTGGGGCCGGCCGGCGTAGATGGAACACGAACCGGCTTGGAGCAGCGGGCAGGCTTGGCGGCTGTGGTCCCGTTGGTTGCCGGTGAAGGCGGCGACTCGGCCGCGGTGGGCGGCGAGGCGGTCTACAGTGTCGGCCAGCGCCTGCGGGGCGAAATGCAGCTGGATATGGTCCGCGGCGAACAGGACCTCGTGGGCCTGAACGTCCACTGGCACTT
This sequence comes from Opitutaceae bacterium, assembly GCA_044370095.1. GTDB lineage: Bacteria > Verrucomicrobiota > Verrucomicrobiia > Opitutales > Opitutaceae > ER46. The sequence goes on from JBILWD010000169.1 coordinate 5,370, forward strand.
GGCAGCAGGCGGCGCAGCCGTCGCGGCAGGCGACCGCGGCTCGGGCGGCCGCCGGGGCTGAGGCGTAGGCCCGCTCGAGTTGATCCGCGCCCCAGCGGAGCGTGTCCATCAGTTGCCGGGGCGAGCGCAGGCGGCGCAGCTTGGGTCCGAGTTGGGCGAGCGTGTGCTCGAAGAGGTCGGAACCGTCGGCGGCGGGCGAGGGAGCGGGCATCGGGACCCTGAGCCGTCGCAGGAAGCGGGGGAATGGCGACTGAATACCGCCGGGTTGACCTTCCGCCTTGCGGTTGCGTTCGCGGGCCCGGTCCGTCAGCTCTACTCGCGTGCAGGCCGCCGCATTGCTCACCCTTTCGCCCTCGCTGGCCGCCTTTGCCCCGTACTTCCGGCCCGAGGCCGCTCCGTGGGAGTGGTTGCGCCGCCTGCCCGAGGCGCTGGCGAGCCTACCGCCCCCGGCGCCGCACACCTGCCTGCCGGCGGGCGTGCACGTCGAAGGTTCCGTCTGGCTCGGGGAAGGGGTCCGGTTGCCGCCCTATGCCACGCTGATTGGACCGGCGTGGATCGGGCCGGGCACTGAGATCCGGCCCGGGGCGTATGTGCGCGGCAACGTGATGGTGGGGGCGGGGGCGGTCTTGGGTAACGCGTGCGAGTTCAAGCACTGCCTGTTGCTGGATGGGGTCCAGGCCCCGCATTTCAACTATGTGGGGGACTCGATCCTCGGGGAACGGGCCCACCTCGGCGCGGGCGTCATTTGCTCCAATCTTCGCTTGGATCAGCAGGAGGTTACCGTGCGTCTGCCGGAGGGCGTGGTGGCGACCGGGTTGCGTAAGTTGGGGGCGATTCTCGGCGACGAGGCGGAGGTCGGCTGCAATGCGGTGCTGAACCCGGGCACGATTCTCGGCAAGCGGGCCCTCGTGATGCCCGCCACCGCCTTCGGGGGCTATTTGCCCGCCGCGACCATCGCCCGGACGCGCGGCGTCCTGCAGACGTTTCCGCGCCGGGACTGAGCCGCACTGCCTTTCCGGGCTTGCCGGGGTTTCTCCGGGGTCCCTACCTCACACCTCCCGCGATGCGCACGCTTACCGGTATCCAGCCCTCGGGCACCCTCCACATCGGCAACTACTTCGGCGCGATGCGCCCTGCCATCGAGGCGCAGGCCCGCGGGGAATGCTTCTACTTCATCGCGGACTACCACTCGATGACGACGGTCACCGACCCGCAGGAGCGCCGCCGCCACACCCTCGGGGTGGCCCTCGACTGGCTCGCTTGCGGCCTGGACCCTGCCCGCAGCGTCTTCTGGCGCCAGAGCGATGTCCCGGAGGTGACGGAGCTGGCGTGGATTCTTGGGACGCTGACGCCGATGGGCCTGCTGGAGCGTGCGCACAGCTACAAGGACAAGACGGCGCGCGGCATCTCCCCGAACTTCGGCCTCTTCGCGTATCCGGTGCTGATGGCGGCGGATATCCTGCTTTATGATACCCGCCGCGTGCCCGTCGGTCGGGACCAGAAGCAGCACCTGGAGATGACGCGTGATATCGCGATCAAGTTCAACCAGACCTACGGCGAGACGCTCGTGGTACCCGAGGCCGAGATCCGCGAGGACTTGGCGGTCATTCCGGGCCTCGATGGCCAGAAGATGAGCAAGAGCTACGGCAACACGATTGACCTCTTCGGCGACGAGAAGGTGCTGCGCAAGCGGATCATGGGCATCGTGATGGACTCGCGGCCGCCGGCCGAGCCCAAGCCCGACGCCGACCGTAATCTCGCCGTCCAGCTCCTGCGCTTGTTCGCGCCGGCCGAGGTGGCCCGCGACTTCGAGGATCGGCTGCGCGCGGGTGGGCTCGGCTACGGCGACCTGAAGAAGGCGCTGTTCGAACATTATTGGAACACCTTCGCCGCCGCGCGCGCTCGCCGGACCGAGCTGGCCGCGAACCCGGACCACGTTGAGGCGGTATTGCGCGAGGGGGCCGAGCGGGCCCGGAAGGTCGCGCGCGAGGTCCTGCGGCGGGTCCGCCGCGCGAGCGGCCTGGAGTAAGGCGGAAGCGGCTTCGCCCGCCGCCGCGGAATCAGGCGGAAACGCGGCGGCCCACGATCACCAGATCCCGCGCCTGCCCGTCGAGGATGGCCACTTGCGGAAGGTGCGCCCAGCGGGCGAAACCCTCGGCCGCGAAGAGCTGGAGGCTCGGCTCATTGTGGCCGAAGATGTACCCCAGTAGGGTGTGGAGGCCGAGACCCGGCGCCCGGGCCAAGGCCTCCCGCAGCAGGCGGCGGCCGAGCCCATGGCGGCGCCACGCGGGATCGACATAGACGGCCACCATCGCGGTGCCGTCGTAGGCCGCCCGCGGGTAAAAGGAATCAAAGCTGAACCAAGCGGCGACCGTACCGGTGGGGTCCGCCAAGACCCAGACGGGCCGGCCGGCTTGGGCGTGGGCGGTGAGCCAGCCGCGGCGGGACTCGACCGAGATCGGCTCCAAGTCGGCCGTGACTTGCCGGCTGGGGATGGTCGAATTGTAGATCGCGACGATCCCCGGCAGATCTTCCGGCGTGGCGTCCCGCAGCTGGAGCGGCGCGGACCGGTCAGGCGGCGCCGGCGGGGTCACTTCTTGGCCGGGGCCGCGGGCTTCGTGAAGGTGATCTTGTCGACCATCTCGAGCAGTCGCTTGCGCA
>JBILWD010000449.1:0-2529 GCA_044370095.1 Opitutaceae bacterium
AACGAGCGCGGTGTCGGTGTGGCCCTGCTTGGTCCGATGGTCCGCGAGGTCGTAGTAGACCTTACCCGAGCAGAGGATGAGGCGTTTGATCTCGGCAGCGCCGCCGGGGTGGAGTGGGTCGTCGAGGATCTCTTGGAAGGCCCCGGTGGACAACTCCTCGAACCGCGAGGTGGCGCCCGGGTGGCGGAGAAGGGATTTGGGCGACATCACAATGAGGGGCTTCTTGACGTCGCGCTTCACCTGGCGGCGGAGGGCGTGGAAGAAGTTGGCGGGAGTGGTGATGTTGGCGACCTGGATGTTGTCCTCGGCGCAGAGCTGCAAGAACCGCTCGAGGCGGGCCGATGAGTGCTCCGGGCCCTGACCCTCGTAGCCGTGGGGCAATAGGAGCACAATACCGCTGGTGCGGTACCACTTGGATTCGCCGGCGGCGAGGAACTGATCGATCACGACCTGTGCGCCGTTGGCGAAGTCGCCGAATTGGGCCTCCCAGATGCACAGCAGTGCCGGGAAATCGAGGGAGTAGCCGTAGTCGAAGGCGAGCACGGCCGCCTCGGACAGGAGGCTGTTGTAGACGCAGAAGCGGGCCTGGTCGGGAGCGAGCTGATGGAGCGGCGTGTGGGTCGCGTTCGTCTCCATATCGTGGAGCACGGCGTGCCGGTGGCTGAAGGTGCCGCGTTCGCAGTCCTGACCGCTGAGACGGACGGGGATGCCCTCGAGCACGAGCGTGCCGAAGGCGAGCGCCTCGGCGAAGCCCCAGTCGATCGGGCCGCCGTCGCGGAAGGCGGCCGCGCGCGCGTCGAGGAAGCGGCGGATCTTGGGGTTGGGGCGGAAGCCCTCCGGCAGCGTGGTCAGCCCGGTCGCGGCGCGCGCGAGAACTTCGGGCGTGGCGCCCGTGGGGACGGGGGTAAAGTGGAAATCCGGCTGGAAGACCGCCGTCGAGCCAACGAAACGGCTGGCCTCGGCGGCGCGGCGGGCGGACTTGGCGGTCTCGCTGGCCTTCGCCTTCTCGAGGTGCTTCTCGAGGGTCTCGGAATACTCCGTGCGGATCGCCTCGGACTGGGCTTCGGTTACGACGCCCGCCGCCGCCAGCTGGCGGGTGAGCACGGTGGAGATCGGGGGATGGCTAGCGATGCGCCGGTAGAGCAGCGGTTGGGTGAAGGCCGGTTCGTCGGTCTCGTTGTGCCCGTGCTTGCGGTAGCAGACCATATCGATGACCGCGTCGCGCCGGAACTTGACCCGGAACTCGAGCGCTAGGCGGGCGGCGTGGCAGACCGCCTCCGGATCGTCGCCGTTCACGTGGAAGATCGGCGCCTCGATCATCTTCGCCACGTCCGTGCAGTAGAGCGTGGAGCGGGAGTCTCGTGGCTCAGTGGTGAAGCCGATCTGGTTGTTGATCACTAGGTGCACGGTGCCGCCCGTGCGGTAGCCGGGCAGCTGGGAGAAGTTGAGCGTCTCGGCCACGATGCCCTGACCGGCGAAGGCCGCGTCGCCGTGGATCAGCAGGGCGAGCACGCGCCAGCGCTCCTCGGTAGCGCCGCGCATCCGCTGTCGAGCGCGGGTCTTGCCCTCGACCACTGGGTTCACGATCTCAAGGTGGGAGGGGTTGGCCGCCAGCCGCACCTCGAGTTTGCCGCCCGAGGAGGTCTCGAGCACCGCCTCATAGCCGAGGTGGTACTTCACGTCGCCGTCGCCGCCCACGGTCTCCGGGATGTAGTTCTCGGAAAACTGCTCGAAGAGCACGTCGAAGCTCTTCCGCATCACGCTAGTCAGGATGTTGAGCCGGCCGCGGTGGGCCATTCCCATCATGACTTCCTCCACGCCCAGCCGCGGGCACGCTTCGAACAGGGCGTCGATGGCGGCGACCAGCGTCTCTCCGCCCTCCAGCGAGAAACGTTTCTGGCCGACGTACTTGGTGTGGAGGAAGCGCTCAAAGAGCTCCGCCTTGTGAATGCGGCGCAGGATCCGGATGCGTTCCGCGGGGGAAAAGTCCGGTTGGTTGCGGGTCTGCTCCATCCGAGTCTCCAGCCACTGCCGGGCCTCCACGTCCTGGAGGTGGGTGTACTCGACCCCGATCCGCCCACAGTAGGTGGCGCGCAAGTTCTGCAGGATTTCCCGGAGCTTCATTTGCCCGCCGCCCAGGTACGTTCCCACGTCGAAGCTGGCCTCGAGGTCCGCCTCGCCAAGATGGAAGCGCGTGAGCGCGAGCTCGGGGTAGGCTGGCGGCGGATCCGCCAGCGGATCTAGGTGCACTTCCCGATGCCCCAGGGTCCGGTACGCGTTGATCAACTGGTGGACGCGGGACTGTTTCAGGCTGTCGAGGATGGGGGCGTTGGCGCGGGCCGGCTCCCCCGAGGCAGCGAGGGCGGCGAGCGCGTGGGCGGAGGGCAGGCCATTGGCGCCGAGGCTGAACCCCTGGAAGAAGGCCCGCCACGTCGGGTCGACCTGATCCGGCTCCGCGAGCCAGGTGGCGTAGAGCGACTCGATCAGCGCGGCGTTGGCGTTGAGCGGCAGGGAAGGGCGTTGCATACG
>JBILWD010000170.1:0-8029 GCA_044370095.1 Opitutaceae bacterium
GAAGGTCGTGCCGCGCTCGGTCTGCCAGACCTCGGAAGCCCCGCCGCCACGCAGCTTCGCGGTCACGTGCGCCATATCCTCCGGAGCGAGGAACTGGCCCTTCTTGACGTTCACCGTGCGCCCCGTCGCGGCCGCCGCCAGCAGCAGATCCGTCTGCCGGCAAAGGAACGCCGGGATCTGGAGGACGTCGCAGACCTCGGCCACGGGCGCCACCTGGGCCGCGTCGTGCACGTCGGTCAGGACCGGCAGGCCAAAGTCGCGCCGCACGGCGGCCAGCTGCGCGAGGCCCTCGGCGAGCCCGGGCCCCCGCGCGCCGGCGAGGGAGGTGCGATTGGCTTTGTCGAAAGAGCCCTTGAAGACGAGCTGCAGCTCCGGATGGGCGGCGCCCAGAGCAGCGAGCGCGGCGGCCACGGGCCGGCAGACCGCATCGCCCTCCAGGGCGCAGGGTCCGGCGATCAGCAGCAGGCGAGCAGGGTCGAAGCGCACGGGGTTACTTCCGGCGCCGAGCGCTACCGGCCCGATGCTGCCGCAGGGCCGCCTTGATGAAGGCCGCAAACAACGGATGCGCCTGGTTCGGCTTCGACTGGAACTCAGGGTGCGCCTGCGTGCCGAGGAACCACGGATGATCCCGCAGCTCGATCACCTCCACCAAGTTGCGCCGGGGATTGATGCCGCTCACGACCATCCCGGCCCGCTGTAACTGACCGACGTAGGCGTTGTTGACCTCGTACCGGTGCCGATGGCGCTCCCGCACGCTGTCCACCCCGTAGGCCCGGTGCGCCAGCGTGCCCGGGGTCAGCGCGCACTCGTAACTGCCGAGCCGCATCGTCGCCCCCTTGTCGATGATCTGCTTCTGCTCCTCCATCATATTGATCACCGGATGCGGAGCCTTCGGATCAAATTCGGTGCTGTTCGCCCCCTTCAACTTCAGCACGTTGCGGGCGAACTCGATCACGGCGATCTGCAGGCCCAAACACAGGCCATAATATGGCACCCGGTGCTCCCGCGCGTAGCGCGCCGCCGCAATCTTACCCTCGGTCCCGCGATCGCCAAACCCGCCCGGCACCAGAATCCCGTCGAGCCCCCGCAGCAGCGCCAAGCCGTTCTTCCGCTCCAGCTCCTCCGCGTCGATCCGCCGGATATTCACCTTACAGTTGTTCGCGATGCCCGCGTGCGTCACCGACTCGTAGACGGATTTGTAGGCATCCTGTAGCTCGATGTACTTGCCGACCACGCCGATCGTCACCTCGTGGCGCGGGTTCAACAGGCGGCGGACAATCTGCTCCCAGATGTTCTTGGTCGCGGGCGGATGCGGCAGGCCCAACAGGTCCAACACGAGCTGGTCCAAGCCCTCCTTTTGCAGCGCCAGCGGGAGCTCGTAGATCGAATGCGCCACGTCGCGGCACTCGATCACCGCCTTCACCGGCACGTTGCAGAAGAGCGAAAGCTTATCGCGCAGGTCGTGGTCCAACGGATGGTCCGTCCGACACACCAGCACGTGCGGCTGGATGCCGATCTCGCGGAGCTTCGCCACCGACTGCTGCGTGGGCTTGGACTTCAGCTCTCCCGCGGCGTGGAGGTACGGAACCAGCGTGACGTGGATGAACGCCACATCCTTGGGCCCCACCTCCAGCGCGAACTGACGCATCGCCTCGAGGAACGGCAAGCCCTCGATATCCCCCGTCGTCCCGCCGATCTCCGTGATCAGCACATCCGCATCCTTCCCGCCCGCGTAGATGCGCTCCTTGATCTCGTTGGTGACGTGCGGGATCACCTGCACGGTCTTACCCAGATAGTCGCCGCGCCGCTCCTTTTGGATCACCGCCTCGTAAACCTGGCCCGAGGAAAGGCTGTTGAGACGCGAGAGCTTGCCGCTGGTAAACCGCTCGTAATGCCCGAGATCGAGGTCCGTCTCCGCGCCATCCTCCAACACATACACCTCCCCGTGCTGGAACGGGCTCATCGTGCCCGGATCGACGTTCAGGTAGGGGTCAAACTTCTGGATCCGCACCACTAGGCCACGCAGCTCCAACAGCGCACCCAGCGCCGCCGCAGTCAGCCCTTTGCCCAGGGATGAGACCACCCCGCCCGTCACGAAAATGTATTTCACGGGGGCGGAAGGTGAGGGTCCGCGTCCGGCGCGCGCAAGCCAAAGCTCGGCGCCCGACCCCCGCCCGCCTCAACCCATCAGTTCCCAGACCGCCCAAGCCAGCCCACCGAGCAACACCACGACGAGGAGCAGCCCCAACGCCCACTTGAGCACCTTCATCGCCACCCACAGCCCACCAGTCACCAGCAGCGTGGCCACCGCGATCAGCGCCCAGCGCGGCCAGCCACTCAGGTCGATCCCGAGGATATGGACGGAAGCTTCGGCGGCGGACACCCCTCCACCCAGCGCCCCGCGGGCGGCAACGCCAAGAAAAATCAATTGCGGCCTCCCCGCCCCGCGGGCCTCCTTAGCCGGTGCAGTCCAAACCCCAGCTCCTGGCGTGGCTCACCTGCGACGGGGTCCATATCGACCCCGGCTCGGGCAAACACACGATTCTGGGGACCTTCTCGAATATTCAGGCGCGCCAATTCCCGGTCACCCACCCCTATATGGTGTGGTTCCTCACCCTGACCGACTGCGCTCCCGGACCGCACCACCTCCGTATCTCAATGGGCCTCGAGGCGATGCGGCTATCGCCATTCCTAGAACGCGACTTCGAATCCCAGAGCCCCCTCCACCGGATCAACCTCATCAACGAGATCCGCAACCTGTCCTTCCCCCAGCCCGGGGAGTACTCGCTACTGGTGGAGGTGGACGATGAACCCCTCCTCGCCACCAGCCTGACGGTCACCGGCTAATCGCTTTCCTATGTCCTCCTTCGATCTCATCGGTGTCGGCTCCCCCATTATGGACCTGCTTGCCCAGGTCCCCGAAGACTTCCTCGCCCGCCACGTCGCGGGGGACAAGGGCGGGATGGTCCTCGTCGACGACCAGGAAATGGCCCGCATCGTCGGACTGCTCGGCCACCCGCCGGCACGGACGACCGGGGGCTCCGCGGCCAACGCCACGTTTAACGCCGCCCGCCTCGGCCTGCGGGCAACCTTCCTCGGCAAGCTCGGCCACGATGAACTGGGTGACGCCTACCACGGGCGCTTCGCCGCCGCTGGGGTGGACACCAGCCGCTTCAAGCGCGGCGCCCACCCGAACGCCCGCTGCCTCGCCCTCGTCACCCCCGACGCCCAGCGCACGATGCGCACCTTCCTCGGCGCCGCGATGACCCTCGCCCCGGCCGAGGTCTCGGCCACGGACTTCGCCGGCTGCCGCCACGCCCATATCGAGGGCTACCTGGTCTTCAATCAGGCGCTCGCCGACGCCGTGCTCTCCTCCGCCCGCGCCGCCGGCTGCACCACCAGCCTCGATCTCTCCTCCTTCGAAGTGGTCCACGCCGCCCGCGACTGGCTGTTCCGCCAGTTCCGCCACGGGATCGACGTGGTCTTCGCCAATGAGGACGAGATCCGCGCCCTGTTCCAAGACCAGACCTCCCCCTACGAGACGCTCGCCCGCCGCTTGGCCGATCACGGGGTGCTCGCAGCGGTCAAGGTCGGCAAGGACGGGGCTTGGTTGGCCCGCGGCAGCCACGTGCACCGCGTGCACCCGCTGCCAGTGTCCAAGGTGCTCGATACCAACGGCGCCGGCGACGCCTGGGCCTCGGGCTTCCTCGCCGGCTTCCTCCGGGGCTGGCCGCTACCAGCCTGCGGGGAACTCGCCTCGCTGATGGGCGGCGAAACGGTCGGCCACCTCGGCCCGATCATCCCCGAGGAACATTGGCCCGCGGTCTCCCACCGGGCCCGCGCCCTCGCCCCCACGAACGCCTAGCCGGCCGCGAAGGTCCCAGGCGGCAACTCCCGCCATTGCCCAGGCGCCACCCCCTCCAAGGTCAGGGGACCGAAGGATTCCCGGTGCAGGGCGACTACGGTGGCATCCAAGGCGGCGAACATCCGCCGCACCTGGTGGTAACGCCCCTCCGTAAGGGTCAGCCGCGCCTCCCGCGGCCCCAGCACCTCCAGCGCCGCCGGCGCACACGGATGCTCCTCCCCCGGTAGCATCAAGGTCCCCGCGGCGAACCACTCCGCCGCCTCCCCGGGCACCACTCGGTCCAAAACCGCGCGATACACCTTGGGCACCTTGTGCCGGGGCGACGTCAGGCGATGCACCACGTCCGGCAAATCGGTCAGCAGTAGCAGGCCGGTCGTCTCCTTGTCCAATCGGCCGACACTCGCCACCGGCGGATTCCGACGGCGCCAGCGCTCCGGCAGCCCATCGTAGACCGAAGGGCCCTCCCGCGCCTCGTGGGAACAGACCAAGCCCGCCGGCTTATGGAACAGCAGCAAGAGGCCGTCGGGATGGTCCAGCGTCTCCCCATCGACCGTCACCGCGTGCGCCGCGACCTTCCGGCCCGGATCGTCCTCCAGTTCCCCGCCCACCCGCACCCGGCCCGCCCGCAGCCAGTCCCGGGCCTCGCGGCGCGAGCAATAACCAAGGTTGGCGAGCGTTTGATCCAGTCGGCGCATCGTGCACGTTCTTCTTGCGCAGGCGCCCGGGGCGCTGGCGACCGAAAATATGCTGTCCGGGATGCTTCTGCCTTTGGCCCTCGCGCTCTTCGCGCTGGGTCTGCTCACGGTGCGCACCGCGCCGCCTTGGTCCCCGTGGAAACTCGCGGTGCTGGCCGGCGAATTCGGCCACTGGATCGCCCCCTTCGCCGCCTTGGTCGCCGGCTCCGCCTGGGCCTCCGCCAGCCCCCCCGGCGCCACCCCCAAGGCAACCACCGCCCTGGCCCTCGCCGCCACGGTCCTGCTGCTGAAACCAGCCCTCCAGGCCCGCCGGCTCGCCGCCTCCCTCCCCCGCGCCCTCGGGGAAAGGTTCGGCGAACCCACCGCCCCGGCCACCCCCTTCTCCCTCTCCCGCCTTTACCTCGGCCACCCCCCCGTGCGGGTCCACCCGCGCGAATACACCTTCGGACCCGGGCTCCCCCTCGACTTCTACCCCGCCCAAGGGCGCAACGGCCACGGCCCCGCCCCGTGCGTCATCGTCATCCACGGGGGCGGCTGGGACGGCGGGGACCGCCGCCAACTGCCCGAACTGAATCATCACCTCGCCCGTCGCGGCTATGCGGTCGCGGCGATCTCCTACCGCCTCGCCCCCAGCTCCATCTGGCCCGCCCAGCGCGAGGACACCCTCGCCGCCCTCGCCTTCCTTAAGGCACACGCGGCGGAACTCGGGATCGACCCCACCCGCCTCGTCCTCCTCGGCCGCTCCGCCGGCGGCCAAATCGCCCAAACGGTCGCCTATACCGCCGCCGATCCCGCCATTCGCGGCGTCATCGCCTTCTACGCCCCCTCGGACCTAATCTTCGGCTACCAGAGCACCCACGAAGAGGATATGCTCCGGTCCCCCTCCCTGATGCGGCAGTTCCTCGGCGGGACCCCGGAAACCGCTCGGGCCAATTACGAGTCCGCCAGCGCCCTCTTCCACGTTCACCCGCATTGCCCCGCGACCCTGCTGCTCCACGGCCGCAACGACAGCATCGCCTGGCACGTCCACAGCGGCCGCCTCGACGAACGACTCGGCACCGCAGGCGTCCCCCGCTGCTACGTCGCCCTGCCTTGGGCCACGCACGCCTTCGACTTCACCCTGCAAGGCCCCGGCGGCCAGCTCAGCACCTTCGCGGTAGACTGGTTTCTCGACCGGGTAACGGGCGCCTGACGCCCGCCCACCGTCGCCCTCAGGCCCCGCCGCCGGCCGCCTGCGACGCCGCTTGGAAGGCAGAACGCACCGACGCCGCGAGGTAGTCCCGGTTCATCCGCGCAATGAAATCGTGCGAGATGAGCTTCGGGCAGGCCGCACTGCACTCGTACTGGTTGCTGCAGTTGCCGAAGCCAGACTCGTCCATCGTCTGCACCATCCCCAACACGCGTCGGTCGCGCTCCGCCTGTCCCTGCGGCAACAGCCCGAGATGGCTCACCTTGGCCGCGACAAACAGCATCGCACTGGAGTTTTTGCAGGCCGCCACGCAAGCGCCGCACCCAATGCACTGGGCCGCGTCCATCGCCAGATCCGCCGCGCCCTTCGGCACCGGGATCGCATTGGCATCGCAGGCCGAACCCGCGCGCGCCGTGATGAACCCGCCCGCCTGCTGAATCCGATCAAAGGCCGAACGATCGCAGATGAGGTCCTTCTGCACGGGGAACGGCCGGGCCCGGAACGGCTCCAGCGTGATCACCGCCCCATCCTCAAAGCTCCGCATATAGGTCTGGCAGCTGGCGACGCCCCGGTGCGGACCGTGCGGCTTACCATCAATCATCAGCGAACACGTCCCGCAGATGCCCTCGCGACAATCGTGGGCGAACGCGATCGGATCCTCGCCGCGCCGCTCCAAGTCGTCGTTCACGACGTCGAGCATCTCCAGCAGGGACATATTCGGGTTCAGATTCGCGGCCTTGTACTCCACGAACCGCCCCGGGACGGCGGGACCATCCTGCCGCCAGACGCGCAGGGTAACCGAGATGAGCTTGGAGCTGGTGGGAGCAACCATGGGGAATGGACGATTGGAGATTGACGAATGACGATGCAGGCGGCGCGGACGTCTATCGACCGATCATTTGTAGGAACGAACGCTCATCTTCACGGCCTCGTAGTTGAGCGGCTCGACGTTGCGGAGCGGGACCTTGCCCTCGCCTTGAAACTCCCACGCCGCGACGTGGCCGAAGTTGGTGTCATCCCGCTTGCACTCGCCGTCGGGAAACTGGTGCTCCTCCCGGAAGTGCCCGCCGCAGCTCTCCTCTCGGGTCAGGGCGTCCCGGCACATCAGTTCACCCAGCTCGATGAAGTCGCCCACCCGGCCCGCGCGCTCCAAAGCCTGATTGAGCGACCCGGCGGATCCCGGCACGCTCACGTTGCGCCAGAACTCCTCGCGCAGGGCGCCGATCTCCTGGATCGCCTGCTCCAGCCCCGCCCGCGTGCGGGCCATCCCGCAGTGATTCCACATGATTTTGCCCAGGCGGCGGTGGAACTGGTTGACCGGCTCCTTGCCCTTGGCACCCAGCAACCGGGCCACCTGCGCCGCAACGTTGTCCTCGGCCTGCCGGAACTCCGGGGCGTCCGTGGACGGCCGCGAGCCGGACTTCTGACCCGCCAAGTAATCTCCGATGGTGTACGGGATCACGAAGTAACCATCCGCCAGGCCCTGCATCAGGGCCGAGGCGCCGAGCCGGTTCGCGCCGTGATCGGAGAAGTTGGCTTCCCCGAGCACGAACAATCCCGGCACATTGGACATCAGGTTATAGTCCACCCACAGGCCGCCCATCGTATAATGGACGGCAGGATAGATCCGCATCGGCGTCCGGTAGGCGTTCTCGTTGGTGATCTCGTGGTAGATATCGAACAGGTTGCCGTAGCGTTCCCGCACGCCCGCCTCGCCGAGGCGCTTGATCGCGTGCGAGAAGTCTAGGTAAACACCCAAACCCGTCTCGCCGACGCCGCGTCCCTCGTCGCACATCCGCTTCGCCGCCCGCGACGAGACGTCGCGCGGCGCTAGGTTGCCGAAGCTCGGGTAAATGCGCTCCAGGAAGTAGTCGCGATCCTCGTCCGGGATCGTGTTCGGATCCTTGCCGCAATCCTCCTTACGCTTCGGCACCCAGATGCGGCCGTCATTGCGCAGCGACTCGGACATCAGCGTGAGCTTCGACTGATAGTCGCCCGATACCGGGATACAGGTCGGATGGATCTGCGTGTAGCAGGGATTGCCGAAGCAAGCACCCCGCTTGTAGGCCCGCCAAATCGCCGTGGTGTTCGAACCACGCGCGTAAGTCGAAAGATTGAACACGTTACCGTAGCCGCCGGTCGCCAGGATCACCGCATCCGCCGCGTGGCGGTGCAGCTGGCCCGTCACCAGATCGCGCGTGATGACGCCCTTCGCGTGGCCGTTCACCACCACTAGGTCGACCATCTCGTGCTGGGTGACCAGCTCGACCAAGCCCTGGC
>JBILWD010000016.1:0-23188 GCA_044370095.1 Opitutaceae bacterium
GTACCGCGAGTTCCTCAAGCTAGATCACGAAACGCCTTTCCTTCTGCTCCTGGGTGAGCTCGAGGGAGGAGACCTCGCGCTGCAGAAGGTGCAGGTCGGAATTCTCGAGCACAAGCTTGAGGAACTCGCGGTACTCGTCGGAGAGGCGCTGGAAAATCTCTTCTTGGTCGTTCTGCCGCTCCCGGCGTCGCTCAAACACGAAGACGGCGATGGCCAGCGGTAGGCCGATCACCGTCACGAGGTAGCTCAGCAGCTCCCACGTCTGCAACGTGTCCATAGGCGAACGCTGGCAGGCCGTCCGGGCGAAGGCGAGCCCGGCGGGGCTCACGGCTTGCCAGCGAGGGGGAGCGCCGGTTCAGATGCCGGAATGAAGCGCCGCCAACTCCGCGGCTTCGACCTTAAGCAGATCCAAGACGTGGCGCACCTTATCGGCGTGGACGAGGTGGGCCGCGGCGCGTTCGCGGGCCCGGTGGTGGCGGCCGCGGTCGGCGTTACGCGGGTGTTCCTCGAGGGCCGTTGGGCCATCGGCCGGGGCGGGCGGGTCAACGACTCCAAGCTGCTCACGGCCGCCGAGCGCGAGGAGCTCTGGACGGATTTTTCCGCCCTGGCGGCCGAAGGCGCGATCGTGCTCCGGCTGGGCGTGGCGTCGGTGGAGGAGATCGCCCTGCACAACATCCTCGGAGCCACCAAGCTGGCGATGCGCCGGGCGCTCGAGGCCTGGCAGCCCCCCGAGGCCTTCGCGGCGGATCGGGATGAGCCCGACCTGTTCTCCAGTTTTGAGGAGCGGCGCTCGTTCGCGCCGCTGGTGTCGGCTCGGATCCTCATCGACGGCCTACGGCTGCGCGGCTTCCCCTATCCCCACGTCGCCTTCGTGCGTGGGGACGCTCGCTCCCTCTGCATCGCGATGGCCTCCGTGGCCGCAAAGGTCACCCGGGATCGTTTGATGGTGGAGCTGGATGGCCGCCATCCCGGTTACGGGTTCGCCCAGCATAAGGGCTATGGCACCGAGCATCACCGCGAGGCGGTCCTACGGCTAGGCCGGTGTCCGGAGCATCGGGAGGCCTTCTTGCGCAAGCTCCTCGCGGAGCGCTCCGATCCTGCACAGATGAGTTTCCTCGAACCGGAGTCCTGAGCCGCCTCGCCACGCACTATGGCTGTTAAGAAAAACTCCTCGCTCGACCGCGTTTTGGGTCGGCTCGACACGCTCGATTCGATCAACCTCGCCAATCTGGTGCAGCGCCTCGCGCGCGAGCGCGCGGTCTTCGAGGAGATCTTCAACACGCTGCAGGAGGGGATCCTCGTCATCCGTGACGATGGGGCGATCGAGTATGCCAACGCGGCGGCAGAGCGCCTGATCGGGTTGGGCGGTCAGGAAGTTGCTGGCCAGACGCTGTGGCGAGTGGTTCCCGGGCTGCGCAGTTCCCTCGGGGCCGCGTTCGAGCCGGGCGGTGACGAGTCTGCCGCGCCGGTCGCGGCGCGAGAGTTTGAGCTGACCTATCCCGAGCCGCGGGTGGTCCGCCTTTATATGGTGCCGTTCCGCGGGGCCGGGGCCCGCGCGGCGCGCCGGTTCGCGGTCATCCTCACGGACGTCACCAAGGAGCGGGCGACCACCGAGGAACGGATCGAGAACGAGCGCACCTCCTCGATCCTCCTCCTCGCGGCGGGGGTCGCGCACGAGCTAGGCAACCCACTGAATTCCCTGACGATCCACCTGCAGCTGCTGGAGCGTCGGATTCGCAAACTGGATGACGCCCGCGGGAAGGATCGCGAGGCGCTCGCGGAGTCCGTGGCCGTCTGTCGCTCCGAGGTGGGCCGGCTAGACGGCATCATCAGCAATTTTCTCGAGGCGATCCGCCCGCGCCCGCCAGACCTCGCGGAGACCGACCTCGCGGAGATCTTGGCCGAGGTGCTGCGCTTCCAGCACCGGGAGCTGGCCGACCGGGGCATCGCGGTGGAGGTCGAGGCGACCGGCCTGCCCCTCGTCCTCGCAGATCGGAACCAGATCAAGCAGGTGATCTTCAACGTGACCAAGAACGCGGCCGAGGCGATGCAGCCGGGCGGGCGCTTGCGCATCCGGGCGCGGACTGACGACGACCACGTCCTGCTCGTCTTTGCGGACTGCGGCAGCGGGATCAAGCCGGAGGATCTGGTGCGTCTGTTCGAGCCCTACCACACCACCAAGCCGGGCGGCAACGGGTTAGGCCTGATGATCGCGCAGCGCATTATGCGCGATCACGGTGGCCAGATCGCGATCGAGAGCCAAGAGGGTCGGGGCACCAGCGTAACCCTCCAGTTCCCGCGGAAGGACCGGAGGGTCCGGATGCTGGGCGCCTGATTAGCGCTTCATCTGCTCGAAATCCTGGCGTAGCGATCGGGCGAGCACGTTCTTCACCACCAAGATCTGCTTCTCCTTCCGGCCGCCGCTGCGCAATGCCAGCACCAGAGGAATCTCGTCACTGGTGACACCCAGTTGCGAGATCATTGGCTCGAGGACGCCGCTCGCCCCCGGCGCGATGGTCAGTTTGGGCGGGCGGACCGCGAAGTTCCCGAGATCAGAATTCACGTCCGTAACCTCGATTTCCAACGGGGTTTCGCCCCGGTTCTCGAAGGCGACCTTCAGGGTCACGGGGGGCATTGGGCTGCCCGCCGCCCGGCGGGCGCGGGCTTGGCGGATGTAATCCTGCATCGCCTCCTTCTGATCTTCCTCCGAGTCGCCGGCTCCGCCGAGGTAGTAGACTTCGCTGAAGGCACCGGCATCATCCCGGCGGCGGCGGCTTGGGTCGTCGAACGCGCCTTCGGGGGCCCCGGGCCGGCCCCGCGCGGTGCGCACGCCGCGATCAAAGCCCCGGCTCACGGTGGCGACGGCGGCGAGTTTGCCGTCCAGAAAGGCGGTTTCACCCCGCATTGCCACCGGGCGCTCCGCGGCCCCGCCGCGGGCGGCCTCCTCCAGCATCAGGTCCCGGGGGGCGGGACCGGAGCCGCAGGCGGCGAGCAGGAGGGTGGCGCAACCAAGGAGCAGGGGGAGGGAAGGGATTCGGTGCGGCATGGGGAATGCGGGGTTACGGAGGCGAAGGAACCGGGGGATGGCAAGGTTGCGCCTTGCCTGCGCGCATCTTTCCGGCGATTCCGGCGTCTGGCTGCGGGCAGGTATGCAGCACGCATGGATCCATCCTCATCCGCGGCACTGGTCGAGTTGGTGCGTCGGGCCCAGCGGGGCGACGAGGTCGCGCAGCGTGAGCTCATCCTGGCGTACCAGCACCGCGTGGCGGGCTTTGTCTTCGCGATGACCAACCGGAGCGACGTCGTCGAGGACCTCTGTCAGCAGATCTTCATCAAGATGATCCGCGCGGTGGATCGCTTGCAGGCGCCGGCCCAGTTCGAATCGTGGCTTTTCCGCTTGGCGCGCAACACGTGCATCGACCAGCTGCGGCGGCAGCGCCTCCGGCGGATCTTCCTGCCGTTTGCGGAGGAGCACGAGAACATCCCGGAACCCCCCGGCGCGGTGGACTCCGAGGAACTCGACGCGCTCCGGCACGCCCTCGCCCAGCTCCGACCCCAAGACCGGGCTCTGCTCGCGCTCGTGCAGGAGGGCCGCAGCCACGCGGAGATCTCCGAAATTCTCGGCACGAGTGTTGCTGCCGTGAAGGCGCGCCTTCACCGTGCGCGAGAGCAACTCAGAGAGCACTACCAGCCGTGAATACGAACCCTGAGCAAGATGCCTGGTCCCGCCTTCGCGCCCACGCCGCCGAACGGCTAGACGTGAGCTTCGCGGAGCGCGTGCTGCGTTCGGCCCACGGCTGCCCCCCGCGGGCCTGGCACCGGCTGCGCGACGCCGCGGCGGATTGCCTGCGGCCGGGCTTCGCCGACCGGGTGCTGGCCGCCGCCCGGAACCGCCTCGAGATGCCCTCGTATGGTAGCCAGCTGGCGCTCAGCGCGCTCACCGCCGCCGCCTGCCTCGCGGCGGTCATTCTTTTCCACCACCACGAGCTGGCCGCGGCGGACGCCCGTAACCTGGCCGAGTGGAGCCAGATCGTGGCGGCGGCGCAGGACCTGGACGCGGGAGCGCGATGAACCAACGCCTGTTCGTCGCCCTCATCACGGTGGCCGTCTTCATCGCCGGCTACGTCGCCCGCTGGGTCACCGAACCCGGCCCGGCGGTTCCGCCCGCCCCGGTCGCGCTGGCGCAGGAGTTCGCTCGCTCAGCCCCCTCCTCCGGGGAGCGCCGTGGGGAGCGCCAGCTAGACCGCGCGCGCCTTGTCGCGGAGATCCACAAACTGCGGCCGCAGATCGAGGCCTACAGTGCCCGGATGCAGGAGATTGACGCCGAGTTCGACCGCGAGTTCGCCTCGTTGCTGCCTCCTGCCCAGCGCGAGAAGTACCTCGCCTCCCAGCGCCGCTACGCCGAGCGCGACGCCAAGCGCGCGGCGAAACGCGAGCCGCTCTCCAACGAGGAGATCCAGCGGGAACAGGAGCGCTCGCTCACCTGGGTCTACTTCAAGGTCACGGTGACCCCGCGGCTGGAGATGCTGACCCGGGACTACGGGCTCGATGAGACCCAGCAGGCGGCCGCCCGCTCGCTGCTCACCCTGCGGCGCAGCAAGTTCCTCGCGCTCTTCGATTCTACGCCCCACCTCAGCATCCGGCTCAGCGGGCTCGCCCCGCTCATCGAGCGGGTGGCCGCGCCCGCGCCGCCGCGCTGAGGCGCGCTTTGGGGTTGGTGCCGCGCTCCGCCCGGCGCAAGCTGCGGTTATGTCCAAGTCACCCCTCGCCGGCCTCAACCTGCTCCTGCTCGAGGATGACGCCCTGCTGCGGCGGCGCCTGACCGCCTTCTTCGAGCGCGAGCAGGCGGAGGTGACGGCCGTGACCTCGGTGGCGGCCGCCCGGCAGGCGCTGAGCACCCTTGCGTTCGAGGCTGCCCTGATCGACGTGAACCTGCCGGACGGCCGGGGCATAGACCTGCTGCGGGAGAAGGCCTTCCCGCCGACGACTTCCGTGGTCGTGATGACGGCGGAGGGCGGGGTGTCCGGCGCCGTGGAGGCGCTTCAGGCGGGGGCGGCCGATTATCTGGTCAAGCCTTTCGACCCGGCCGAGGTCCCATTGCGTTTCGCCGCGGCGCGCCGGAGCCGGCAGAGCCGCCGGGTAGAGGAGTTCCGGCGCGGGCAAGAGACCGAGCTGGTCTTCGGCGCGAGCCTCGCCGGCCTGCACGAGCAGCTCCTGAGGATCACGGCGGCGGATCGCCGGCTAGGGGAACATCTGCCCCCGGTCTTGATCGAGGGAGAGACCGGCACAGGCAAGACGGCCGTGGCACGCTGGATCCACCGCCACGGCCCCCGCGCGGAGGCGCCGTTGGTCGAGCTCAACTGTTCCGCGCTGCCGGAAGCACTCGCGGAGGCGGAGTTGTTCGGTCACGAGCGAGGTGCCTTCACGGACGCCAAGGCGGCACGCATTGGCCTGATGGAGGCCGCGGACGGCGGCAGCCTCTTCCTCGACGAGTTGCCCAGCCTCGCGCTCCCGCTGCAGGCCAAGCTGCTCACCGCCCTTGAGGATCGGGCCCTCCGCCGGGTGGGAGCCTCCCGCCCCGTGCCGGTGGACGCGCGCATCATCGCCGCCACCAACGCCGATCTGGGCGCCCTCGTCGCGAGCGGCCGTTTCCGTGAGGACCTGCGCCAGCGACTCGACCTCTTCCGGGTGCGCCTGCCCCCGCTGCGCGAACGCGG
The DNA here is from genome assembly GCA_044370095.1 of Opitutaceae bacterium. Taxonomy (GTDB): domain Bacteria; phylum Verrucomicrobiota; class Verrucomicrobiia; order Opitutales; family Opitutaceae; genus ER46. The sequence goes on from JBILWD010000016.1 coordinate 5,718, forward strand.
CGAGGACATCGTCATTCTCGCAGAGGAACTGCTGCGCCGCGTGGCCCGTCGATATGGTGTCAAGCCGGGCGGGATCCCCGCGGAAGGGCGCCGGCGGCTGATGGCTCATCGTTGGCCGGGCAACGTGCGAGAGCTCGCGCACGAAATCGAGCGGGCGGTGGTGTTCGGGGGTGATGCGGGGCTGAGTTTCCCGCACCTCGGTGCCGGGCCGGGGCAGGGAGGCGGCCCGGGCGTCCTCGAGGCGCGTTGCTTCACCCAGGATTTTGTCTTTCCGGAATCCGGATTCTCCCTTGAACGGGCAATCGATGAAATCGTCCACCGGGCGCTGCGACAGGCCGGCGGTAACGTCTCCGGGGCCGCCCGCCTACTCGGCGTTTCCCGTGACGTGGTACGTTATCGGCTAAAGACCGCTGCAGAAGAACGGGGGCCTGGGGAAAATTCCCCGCTGGAAGGGTTCTGATTGGGCCCTGATGACCAATCTAGCACGCGGTGCGTTTCTGTGAGTGTTTTGTAAGATATTATCGGGTAAGTTTTAATGTATTTAGTCCGGGTTGGCACGAGAGTTGCAATGGGGTTTGCCGTGACTGTCTTTCGTCTCCTCTCCCTCCGCTGCGGCGCCTTGGCGCTGTGTGCCCTGTTGGGGACGGATCATTCGGTGCGGGGCGCGGAGGCCGCGGCGGCCAAGGGGGTCGCCGGAGGCCCTGAGATGCAGCGCCTGCTGGAGCAGGTGAAGTCCCAGCGCGACCGGATGATTTCCGCGCACGAATCCTTGGCCCGCGAGTTGCGCGAAGCGGGGGAAGAGCAGCGCAAGGCGATCCTCGAGCGGATGCAGGAGCAGAAGCGCGAGTTCGAGGCGGCCCAAAGCGCCCTCCACAAGCAAATCCGCGAGGAACAGCGGCGGCAGCGGCAGGCTGTGACCGGCAAGCGGTGAATTTTGGCGTAATACTAGCGTAATATCAGTCAAAGGGCGGTTGCCTCCGGGCAGCCGCCCTTTTGTTATCGGGGAGGCGCCGCGTCAGCCCTAAGCTTGAGGCGGAACCCGCCGCCTTCACCCTCTCGTCTCTGCGTCTATTTTCGATGTCGTCCGCGACTCACGTCCCCTTTTGGCTGGCCGCCTTCGCTTGCGCGCTCGCGGCCGGTCGGGCGGCATCGCACCAGCCTGAACCGCCACCTTTGCCGGGGTGGAGCTGGTCTGCCGCGCTCGAGATGGGTGTCGGCTACCGCGACAACCTGCTGCTCAGTTCCACGGCCGAGGAACGCAGCGGTTTCCTGCACGCCGCGGCCGAAGTTTTGCTCCTCCGGATGCCTGGTCGGGGCCTAGAATCCGCCTTTTTCCTCCAGACCGAGGGCCGCCGTTTCTGGTCTGGCCGGACCGTGCACCACGAAGCCTCGGCCTGGCTGCAGGGCGAGCCGGCGTGGCGCCCCGCGCGCGGTTGGAAATGGTCCCTGCCGGTGAGCGCGTACTACGACGACCGGGTCTTGGACGTCTCGGACACCGAGGTCGAGCGGCTCATCGCCGAGACGCGGCTGACGGGGCTCCTAGCTGGTCCGCAAGTTCGCTGGGACTTTGCGGATCGATGGCACGTCGAGACGCAGGTGGCCGGCGACCGGGTGCGCCACGAGGATGGGGTCAACGACGCGGAGGTCATCCGGGGACTGTTCCGGATCGGCTGGCGCCCCGCGCCCGCGTGGGAGGGCAAGGTTTCGCTCTGGCAACGCGAGCGGGCCTACGCGCGCCGGGTCCAGTATTCCGCAGCGGGTCGGCCCCTCCTCGGGACGCGGCTCCGGTTCGCCGAGACGGAAGGAGAGTTGAGCGTTTCCTTCCGCTGGGGTCCGGGGGAACGCTGGCGGACCACCGGCCGGATGGGCGGCCGGCGGCTGGGCGATAACGGCTCGGGTTATTTCGGTCACCGCGAGTGGCGAGGGGAGCAGCAGCTGGAATGGTCCGATGACCGGTGGAAGATCCGGGCGGAGGCGGGGCTGCGGGAGTTGCACTTTGGCGTGCAGACGGTGGGCCTAGGCATTGATCCGCCTGCGCGGTGGCGAACGGAACTCTCAGGCTCTCTCCGGGCCGAGCGCCACCTGACGGGGGACTGGGCGCTGATCGCCGTCGTTTCGCAGGAACGGGTGCGTTCCAACGACCCGCTGGGGGCCTACCGGGTCAACGAAGGCTTGCTAGCCCTGCGCCGCGGCTGGGAGAGGTAAGTCCTCCCCGATGCCCGCCCCCGCTGTTCCGTTGCGCTGCTGGCCCGCCCCGATGCTGGGCGGGGCCCTGTTGACGATCCTGATCTTCGGGGCGGTGGTGGCGCTGGTGGCCGGCCAGATGCGGGTCGGCCTGCGCGAGCAGATCCTGCGGCGGGAGGCCGATGCCTTGGCGGCGGTGGCGGCCCTGCAACTGGACACCCGAGCGGCCGAGTATGGCGCCCTGCCATTGGTGGAGGTGCCCGGAGCCCTCCTCGTTACGGTGTTACAGGCAGCCAGGTATCGGGGCGTGGTCGCCGTGCGGGTTTTTGACGGACGAGGCAACTTGAACGCAGCCGACGGCATTGTCGGGGAACTCCCGCCCCCCGCGCCCGAGGATTGGCGCCGGGTGGTCGCCGGGGAGTCGTTTGCCCGGCTCAGCCCGGTCCCGTCCGGTGACGTGCTGCTGGTTCCGCCGGAGGACTCTGGCCAAGTGCTGGAGGCGTGGGTGCCCCTGCGCCGCACGGGCGCCCCGGCGGTCGCGGGCGCGGCCCAGTTCTGGCTAGAGAGCGGCGCGGCCCGCCGGGAGCTCCAGGGGCACGACCGCCGACTCTGGGTGCAGGCGCTCGCCGGCTGGGGCGCGGGTTCGCTCGTGATCGGGATGGGGCTCGCGTGGGCCTTTCGGCGCCTGACGGTGATGAACGCCCAGCTGCGCGCCCGCTCGGCGGATCTCGAGCGGGCGAACCGCGAGTTGGTTCTCGCGGCAAAGACCTCGGCGCTCGGCACCGTGACTGCCCATCTCATCCACGAGTTGAAGAACCCGCTGGCCGGCCTCGAGCTGTTTGTCGCGGGCCAAGCGGAGGCGGGGCGCGACGAGGACGGCCGGGAATTGGCGGAGGCATCGGCCCTGACTCGTCGTCTGCGTACGATGGTGAACGACGTCGTGGCGGTGCTGCGGGACGAGCAGTCCGCCGGGGCGTTTTTCCTGCCGGTCGAGGAGGTTCCGGCGCTCGCGCTGGCGAAGGTCTGCGCGGAAGCTGGCGCGCGGGGCGTATCGCTGGAGGCGAGCGGTGCGGGCGGGGTCGAGCTGGCGGGCCGTCGCGCGAATCTGGCCGTGCTAGTGCTACGGAACTTGCTGCAGAACGCGATCGAGGCGCAGCCCGCGGGCGGGTGGGTGCGCGTGGAGACCTGCGTGGGGGCGCGGGGGACGATGGAATTCCGGGTCTGCGACGGGGGAGCGGGGCTCCCGGAGCCCGTGCGCGCCCGACTCTTCCAGCCGTGCGCGAGCGGCAAGCCGGGGGGCAGCGGGCTCGGTCTCGCCCTAAGCCACCAACTGGCGCTACAGGCCGGGGGCAGCCTCGAATTGGAGCGCAGCGATGCGGCGGGGACGTGCTTCCGCCTTGTCTTGGCGGGGGAGGCGTGATTCGAGCGGGCCCTGCATCCGGCGCTTTCAGACCATATCTTCCGGGAGGCATTAATCCGGCTCCCTGCGGCGGCGCGACTGCTGGCCGCCGGCGTTGCTGCGCTGGTCCTGCTGCTGGCCCAGCCCGTTCGCGCGCAGGAGGGTACCCTCGAGTGGATGGTCTCGCTGCAGGGCTACACCTCCTCGTCCCCGGCCCTGAGCGCCGACGGCGGCGCGATCTACGTCGGGGGGTCTACCGCCACCGCCGGTCGGATTGTCGCCGTCACCCCGGCGGGCCGGGTGTTGTGGTCGGTGACGCGTGCGGACTGGGTCGATTCCACCCCGGCGGTGGGACCGGACGGGACGATCTACGTTGGTTCCCACGACGGCCGCCTATACGCGCTGCAGCCGGCCACTGGCGCGATCCGCTGGTCCTACAACGCGGGGAGCTTCATCTCGAGTTCCCCCGCGGTCGGCGCTGACGGCACCCTCTACTTCGGTTCGGGCAGCTTCCGCCTCCACGCTGTCGGTCCCGACGGGCGCGAGCGCTGGACCTTCCCGGTGGGCGACTGGATTGAGTCTTCCCCGGCGGTGGCGGTGGATGGCACGGTTTACGTCGGGTGCCGGGACGGGTCCCTTTACGCGGTCAGTCGGGAGGGTCGCGAGCGGTGGCGCTTCCGCACGGGCGGGCGGATCGACGGGTCCCCCGCGATCGGCGCCGACGGAACCATTTACGTCGGCTCAACAGACCAGCGGATGTACGCCGTGGCACCGGACGGCGCGAAGCGCTGGGAGTACTTCACCAACGGCGCGATCTTCTCCTCGCCCGTCCTCGGGGCCGACGGCTCCGTCTACTTCGCCTCCGACGACACCCGCTTCTATTCCCTAGCCCCAGAGGACGGGCGCCTGCGGTGGCGGGTAGACCTGAATTCGAGCAGTGCCTCCACCGCCGCGGTGCGCGGGGATGGCGCCATCATCGTCGCGGCCGACGACGGCGTGGTTCGCGCGCTGCAACCGGCCGACGGCGGCCTGCTCTGGCGTTTCGACACCCGGGCGGCACCGGGGGACTACATCGAGTCCTCGGTGCTGGTCGCCCCGGACGGCGCGCTGTATTTCGGCTCGCTGGATGGCCGGCTGTACAAGCTGCGGGGCAACGGCTCCCCCCTTTCGACGTTCTCCGCGTGGCCCGCCTTCCGGCGGGACGCGGGCCGGACCGGGCGGGCTGCCCACGTGCGGGATGGTGGGGCGCGATTGCTCAATCTTGCGAGCCGCGCCGAGGTTGCCGCCGGCAACGTGCTGATCGCGGGCTTCGTGATCGAAGGCCGGGCGCCGCGCGCCTACCTCGTCCGCGGCGCCGGACCCGCGCTCGCGCCGTTTGGGGTCGCGGGATTCCTCCCCGATCCGTTCCTCACGGTTTACTCGGGCGCGACGCCTCTGCGCACGAACGATGACTGGGGGCAGGCCGGACCGGGGCCCTCCGTGGTCGACACGGCGGACGCGGTCGGAGCGTTTCCTTTTCCGGCCGATAGCCGGGATGCAGCGCTCGTGCTCGGACTGGGGGCTGGACTGTATACCGCGCACCTGCGGGACGTCGGGGGGCGGGGTGGGGTGGCGCTCTTCGAAGCTTACGACGCCTTGGGCGGCGATCCGGGCAACCGTCTGGTCAACCTTTCCCTCCGGGGTCCGGTCGGGCAGGATGAACGGGTGCTGATTCCGGGCTTTGTGCTGGGCGGCGACGCCCCGGCTCGGGTGCTGGTCCGGGCGGCGGGGCCCGCTCTCGCCGCCTTCGGTGTAGCCCAGCCCCTTGAACGTCCGCAGATCGCTATCTATCGGGGCGAGCGTCTGTTGCGCCTGAATCGGGGCTGGTCGGATGGCGGTGTCGCCTATGACCTGCGGGTGGCAGCGGAGTCCGCGGGGGCTTTCCCGTGGGCGGAGCGCAGTGCGGACGCGGCCCTGCTGCTGATCTTGGAGCCGGGGCCCTACACCCTTCAGGTTTCCGGCCTAGACGGATCCGTTGGCGAGGCCTTGGCCGAGGTCTACCTCCTACGTTGAACGGGCGACCGGCGCCTGCGGGCCAGCTACGACTCCGGCGACGCGGCCCGGAAACGTCTTGCCACGGCTGGCTCCCTGCGTGGAGTCTCGGTGTGCTGCGCAGCCAGCGCCGCTTCACTGCCAACGCGCGGGCCCCTCGCCCGCTTTTCCCGTTATGGACGCACCCGATTCAAAGGACCAACCGCCCGCCGATTTCAACAAGCTGGACCTGAGCCAATTGCAGGGCTTCAGCTTCGGCACCCAGTGGTCGCAGGAGAAACCCTCCGCCCCGGAGCGCGGCGGCGGCCGGGGTGGCGCTGACGACCGGCGTGACGCGGGCGGGCCGGACCGGCGCGACCGGCGGGGATTCCGGCGACCCGGACCCTCGGCAGACGCCGGCCCGCGGGAGGGTGGGCGACCAGCGGGCGGTGGGGGACCAGACGACCGGCGCGGGCCGGGGCCGGGCTTCCGGGATTCCCGCGGGCCGCGGCGCGAGTTTGCGGACCGTGGGCCCCGTGGTGGTGGCGGTTTTGGCGGACGTCCGATGCCGGAGCGCGGGCCCTACGAGAGCCCCTATTTCACGGCGACCTTCTATCCCGAGGACACTAGTTTCGCGACCTTGGCGCAGACGATTCGGAAGTCCTGCCGCACGGTGGAACTGTTCGAGATCGCCCGCACGGTGGTCGCCAAAAACGACCGTTTCATCGTCGTCCTCGCGCCCCGGGTGGCGGCCGAGCGCCCCGCCGCTGGCGCGGAGGCGGCCGCGTCCCCCCGTCCCGTGGTGCACGTCTCGGTCCCAGACGGGCTGCCGTTCGAGTCCGACGAGGCGGCCGTAGCGCACGTACTGGCCCGGCATCTGGACTCTTTCTTCACCAAGGCGGAGGTCGAGGTGGACCCGCCAAAGGGAAATTTCCTGGTCATCAATCGCTGCGGGCTGACGGGTGAGCTCCTCGGCCCCCCGAATTACCACCGCTACGGCCAGATCTTGCAGCAGCACTACGCGGCCAAGGTCGGTTCCCGGATGCCCTTCGAGGCCTTCAAGAGCCGCATTGAGACGGTCCGCGATCCGGAGATCGTCAAGCAGTGGCTCGACCAGATGCGGCGCACGGTGCGTTACACTTGGAAGGTCGCCGCTCCGGCTCCCGCTCCTGCCACCCCGGCCCCGGAGGCGGCGCCCGAGACCGCGCCGGCGTCCACGGAATCTCCCGCGCCGGAGGCTCCGGTGCCCGCGCCCGAAGCACCCGCTGGGCCCGCCTTCGATACACTCGAAGATGCTCGTTTGCACCTGCTGACGCAGGCCCGGGACAAGGTGGTGCGCACCGCGGAGTCCGTGCGCTTCAAGGGTCAACTCATCGAGACCCTGCCTCCCGGGGAGATTCGTCGCGCCGTTGAAGGGGCCCTCGAGCGGCAGCGCCGTTTCCCCCTCGACACCGCGAACGCGCTGCGGGGCCGCCTCCGCCGCGAGCACTTCACGATCTTCAAGAAGGGCTCCAAAGGCATTTCCTATGTCTGCGCGGTGAAGCGCCGGTTCCGGGTTCCGGGCCAGACCTTCGCCGACAGCATCGGCTCCCTAATCGCCTTCATCGAGGCCAACCCGATGGTGCGCGCCGGGGAGCTGCCCGGAAAGTTCCTCGGTCTCGCGCCGGTCGCCGCGCCCGCCCCCGTCGAGGGTGGCGAAGCGGCGCCCGCCGGTCCGTCCGCGGAGGACCGCGCCCGCGTGGCTCGCCTGCAGGGCGATTTACTGTGGCTGGTACGCGAGGGCTATGTGACCGAGTTCATCGACGGCCGGCTCTTCGCCCCGCCGCCGATGGTCGAGGCGCGCAAGAAGGAGATCGAGGCGGAGGATCACGATCCCGAGAACTTCCCAGAGGTCGCTCCCGTCGCGGCGGCGCCTGCTGAGGGTGAGGCAGCCCCCGCACTGGCCGAGGGCTGCGCCCCGGAGGTGACGGACGCCGCGCCGGCGGAGTCAGCTCCTCCGTCGGAGGAAACGCCTCCCACCGCTCAGGCCTGAGTGGCCTGCTTCGCCGCGTCCGCGCGGCGGAGCAGGATGTGGTGGCTCTGATCCGGCTGGATCCGTAGCTCCAGATGCAGGGCTTCCGGGGGGATCGCTTCAGCGATCCGCTCGGGCCATTCCACCGCGAAAATCCACGGTGGGGAGAGGAACTCGTAGACCAAGAGCGCCTCAAACTCCCGTGCGGAACCGAGCCGGTAGGCGTCGAGGTGCACTAGGTTGACCTTTCCCCGGTGGAGGGTGAAGAGGTTGAATGTAGGGCTCGTCACCGGCGCGGCGATGCCGAGCCCGCTGGCCAGACCCTGCACGAAGGTGGTCTTCCCGACCCCGAGGTCCCCGTGCAGCGCCAGCACCGTTCCCGGGGGCAGCGCCCGCGCGAACTCCGCCGCGATCGCGCGCGTGGCGGTCGGGTCGCGGGTGGTGATGCCTTCACGGAGCTGGTCGAAGATGCTCATAGCCTAGAGCGGGCAAGGTAGCCGGCGCGGTGCGGCTGCCCGGGTTCCTGACGAATTTCCCAATCACGGTCAGCGGCAGGGTGGGGAAACGCCGCCGCCACGCCCCTTGCAGGGCGGGAAGATTTGCCCGGGAGCCGATCGCGCAGAGAAGCTCGTAGTCCTCTCCGTCGCCCAGCGCGGCCGCGAGGGTGCAGCCGCGCCGCCGAGGAATAGTCGCGAGGTCGAGCGCGGCCCGGGCGCCGGGGGGCGTCAGCGCGGCCAGATCCTTCGCCAGTCCATCGCTCACATCCATCATCGCACGGATCTCGGGTCGTCGGGCGAGCCACCGGCCCTCGGCGAGCCGGGGCGTGAAGCGGTGGTGGTGCCCCGAGGTGAGGCTGCCGCCAAGCCGGCCGGTGACGGCAATCCAGTCGCCCGGGCGCGCGCCCTGCCGGGTGAGCACGCGGGTGCCATCCGAGCCGCCTAGCAGGGTGAGGCTCGCGATCAGGGCGCCAGGGGCCTCCGCGACGTCACCTCCGACCAGCGTGACCCCGTGGCGCCGGGCGGTGGTGGCGAGCCCGCGGTGAAACTCCCTCAGCCAGCGGACCCGGGTGGAGCGATCGAGGCAGAGGGAAACGACGGCGGCCCGAGGCCTGCCCCCCATCGCCGCGATATCGCTGAGGTTGCGCTTGAGCAGCTTGGCGCCAACCGCCGCCGGCGGCACCGCGGCGTCGAAATGGCGGCCGAAGATCACGGGGTCCACCGTGATGAGCTGCTGATGCCGGGCGGCCGGCAGCACGGCGCAATCATCCCCGATGCCCGCAGGGGCGGGTGGGCAGGCGTTGCCCAGCCAGTGCCGGATGGCGGTGATCAGGCCGCCCTCACCGAGGGAGTCGACGCGGTCCCGCGGCCCGGTAGCGAAGGGATGCACGCGGCTCAGGGGCCTAGCCCGGCGAAGAGCACGAGCAGGGTGTTGAGGTTGAAGCAGGCGTGCGCCACCACGGCCGTGCCGAGTTGTCCCGTGCGCTCGTAGGCGAGAGAGAAGAATACCGCTAGCACGACCAGCGGCAGCGCGCTGGAGAGGCCCTCAAGGGTGGACCAGTTGACGTGCAGCGCCGCGAAGAAGATGGACGGCAGAAGGAGCGCCGCCCAGCGCGGCCAGCGGTTCCGCAGGTAGCGAAAAACGCCCCCGCGGAAGACCAGCTCCTCGGTGAGCGGGGCGATCAGGACGGCGAGGATCACCATCGCGGCGAGCAGGACGGGTGACTCGATCTCGGTGAGGATGCGGATCAGGTCCTGCCGCGCGGTGGGCAGGCCAACCGCGCGCAGCGCAAACTCCCAGAGGTGTGCCGTCAGCAGCAACGGCGGCAGGGCGGCGAGGAAGACGGCCACGCCGGAGCGTAGGAGCGTCCCGGCGGGCGCGCGTGCGTTTTTCGCGGAGGGCGCGAGGACGCGGTGGTGAAGGAAAACCCCGAGGAGCATCCCGAGCTGCGCCCCCGCGCCGTTGGCGATGGTGGCGGCGTGCCCGACCAACCCCGCCTGGCGGGCGACAAGGCCCGCGAGCGCGGCGAGGAAGAAGGTGCCGAGTAGGACGCTTGCCACAAAGGTGAGAAACTCTGGCCACGGCGCGTCCCACGCGCGTAGCTGGGGCGGTGCCGCGCGAGCGGCCGGCGAGAGCCCGTGCCGCCAGAGCACCACTAGGCCGGCTGCGACGCACCCCAACTCGAACACCAGCACCAGCGTCGCGAAGGCAGAAAGCGGGGGTGTCACGGGACGTCGCTCGCGGGCGGGTCCGCCTCAGGCGGTGATGCGCCCGTCCGCGTACACGACCTTGCCGCCAACGATAGTCTTGCGCACGCGGCCCTGGAGTTCGCGGCCCGACCACGGCGAGTTCGAGGACTTGCTCTGGCCGGCCTTGGCGTCGTAGCGCCACGTCTCCTCGGGGTCGAAAAGGCAGACGTCGGCGGCCGCGCCCTCGGCGAGCGTGCCGGCCGGGAGATCCACGATCTTGGCGGGCAGCCGGGTCATTAGGTCGACCACGCGGCTGAGCTTGAAGCGCGCCTGACGCACTAGCACGTCTAGGCAGACGGGCAGGGCCGTCTCGAGGCCGAGGATTCCGTTGGGGGCGTAATCGAATTCCTTGTCCTTCTCGTAGTCGGTGTGGGGCGCGTGGTCGGTGGCGATGATGTCGAGCGTCCCATCGCGCAGGCCGGCGATGAGGGCCTGGCGGTCCGCCTCGGTGCGCAGCGGCGGATTCATCTTGAAGTGCGTGTCGTAGCCGGCGAGGGCCTCCTCGGTCAGGGCGAGGTGGTGCGGCGTGGCTTCGGCCGTCACGCGCACGCCGCGGGCCTTGGCGCGGCGGATGTGGTCCACCGAGTAGCGCGACGAGATGTGCTGCAGGTGGATGTGCGCGCCGGTCTGCTCGGCCAGGATGATGTTGCGCGCGACGATGATGTCCTCCGCCGCGTGCGGCCAGCCGCGGAGACCGAGGCGGGTCGAGACCACGCCCTCGTTCATCACCGCGCCCTGGGTCATCGAGTAGTCCTGGCAGTGGTCCATCACCGGCAGGGAGAACATCCGCGCGTACTCCACTGCCCGGCGCATCAGGTCGTTCGACTGCACGCATTCGCCGTCGTCGGTGATCGCGACCACTCCGGCACGCTTCAGGGACCCGATGGGAGCGAGGACTTGGCCCTTCATCCCCACGGTGATGCAGCCGGTGGGGTGGACGCGTACGACCGCATCCCGCGAGATCACGTCCTTCATCAGTTGGATCGTTCCGCTGTTGTCGGCCACCGGGGAGGTGTTCGGCATGCAGACCACGCTGGTGAAGCCTCCGGCCGCCGCGGCGCGGGAGCCGGTGGCGATGGTCTCCTTATGGGTCTGACCGGGCTCCCGGAAATGCACGTGCACGTCGACGAGGCCGGGGCAGGCCACGAGGCCGCGGGCGTCGATCCGGCGGGCGCGTTTCCGCGCGGCGGCGGAGAGCGGGGCGACGATCCGGCCTTGGTCAATAAAGAGGTCCCCGGGGGCGTCGCGGCGGGACGCGGGATCGATCACCCGGGCGTTCTGGATCCAGAGGGCAGGCATAGCTTTTCCTAGGCTACGGGGCTGACCTGCTCCGGCTGGCCGCCGGCGCACAGGTAGAGGACGGCCATTCGCACGGCGATGCCGTTGGTGACCTGTTCGAGGATCACGCTGCGTTCGCCGTCGGCGAGCTCGCTGTCGATCTCCACCCCGCGGTTGATGGGCCCGGGGTGCATAATGATGGCCTTGGGGTTGAGCCACGAGGCGCGGGTTTTGTTGAGCCCGAACATCCCCGTGTACTCCCCGAGGGAGGGAAAGTGTCCTGCCGCCTGCCGCTCGTGCTGGATGCGCAGCAGCATCACGACCTCGGCGTCCGCGAGGGCGCCCCGCAGATCGTGGCTCACCTTGACGCCGAGAGGGGTGAACCAGGGCGGCACGAGGGTGGAGGGGCCGACGAGGGTGACGTCGGCGCCAAGCTTGGTGAGCGCGTGGATGTTGGAACGGGCTACCCGGCTGAAGAGGATGTCGCCCAGGATCACCACCTTGCGGCCCTTCAGCGAACCGAGGTGCTCCTTCATCGTGAAGGTGTCGAGCAGCCCCTGGGTCGGGTGCTCGTGGGCCCCGTCGCCGGCGTTGATCACGGGGATGTCCAGGAACCGCGAAAGGTAGAGGGGCGATCCGGCGGCCGCGTGGCGGATCACGATCATATCCGCCTGTAGGGCTTGGATATTCTCGGCGGTGTCCCGGAGCGTCTCGCCCTTGGTGGCGCTGCTGCTGGCACCGTCGAGCGAGATCACGTCGGCGCTGAGGCGCTTGGCGGCCATCTCGAACGCCATCCGCGTGCGCGTGCTGGGCTCGAGGAAGAGGTTGACGATGGTCTTGCCGCGCAGGGCCGGCACCTTGCGCATATTGCGGCTTAAGGTGCGTTTGAAGGCGGCGGCGGTAGCGTGAATCTGCTCCAATTCCGTGAGGGTGAGCTCCTCGACGGTGAGCAGGTGACGGCGTTGCCAGGACATAGGAGGGCGCGGGGAGTCAGCGGTTGGACGGCGCGATGCGGATCTCGTCCCGCCGCGGGTCGGCGGGATCGAGGCGGACGGAGACGCGCTGGTTCTCGGCGGCGGGCAGCTGGAGCCCGCGGTGGTCCGCGGCAAAGGGAAGGCGGCGGCACCCACGGTCGACGAGGACCGCCAGTTCGACCGCCTCTGGTCTTCCGTGGTCGAAGATCTCGTTGATGGCGGCCTTCACCGTGCGCCCCGTGAAGAGCACATCGTCGACGAGGATCACGGTCGCGCCCTGAACCTCGCCCGGGATGCGGCTGGAGGTGGTCTCCTTCGGGATCGGATGGGAGCCAAAGTCATCGCGGTGAAAGGCGATGTCGACGACGCCGGCGGTCAGGCGCAGGCGTTCGCCCAGACGGCGGGCGAGTTCGATCCCGCCGTTGGCGATGCCCAGCAGCACCAGTCCCCGCGGGTCGGGGTGGCGCGCTGTGATGGCGGCGGCCAGCCTACCTATCGCGGCGTGGACCTCCGCTGAGCCGATGATCTGAGAGGCAGACACGACGTCGTTGTGCAGCGCTCGGCAACGCGTGGGAAGGATTTTCTCTGACTCGCCGGAACCCAGATAGGTAACGCCGCGGGCGCCAGACGAGGGCTCAGATGAGCCCCAGCTTCATTTTCCCTTCCTCGGAGATCATCTGCTGATTCCAAGGCGGCTCCCAAGTGATGCGCACGTCCGCCGCGCTCACGCCGGGCACCAGCAGGATCTTGCCCTTCGCATCCTCGGCAATCGCCGGTCCCATCCCGCAGCCGGGAGCGGTCAAGGTCATCGCCACGTCCACCCGGTAGCCGGGCTCGGGCTCGGAGACCTTCACGACCTCCATCGTGTAGACGAGGCCGAGGTCGACGATGTTCACCGGGATCTCCGGGTCATAAACCTGGCGCAGCTGCGCCCAGATGGCCTCCGGGTCCGGCGCGCCGTCCGCGAGGGTGGCCGCGGACACCGCCGCGGCGGCGACCTGCTCGCCCAGCGCGTCCCCGTCCCGCCCGTCGATGCGGAACAGGCCGAAATCCGTCTGCACCGTGTAGCTCCCGCCGAGCGTCTGGTGGAGGAATACGCGGGCGTTCTGCGGTAACGTCTGCTTGTCGCCGGAGGGAATCTGCGTCGCGACGACGTCGCGCGAAAGGGTGCGCTCGCGGTTCATCGGGCAACCTTCTCCCCGGTGAAATTCGTCTGGATCAGCGTACGGAGCGCCGCGTGCAGGTCATCCTGGCTGAGGCGGTTGAGCACTTCCTCGAAGAAACCGAAGGTCAGCAACTCGTCGGCGGCGCGCTTGGGAATGCCGCGGGTCTGCAGGTAGAACTCCTGTTCGGGGTCGATGCGGGAAGTGGTCGCGCCGTGGGTGCAGCGGACATCGTTCGCCTGGATCTCGAGGCCGGGCAGGGAATTCGCCTCCGCCTCGTCGCTGAGCATCAGGTTGCGGTTACTCTGGTAGGCGTCGGTCTTCTGGGCGTCCGGGTCGACCACGATGAGTCCGGAGAAGATCGTGCGGGCCTTCTGCAGCAGCGCGTTCTTGTAAAGGAGGTCCGAGCGGGTGTTGGGTGCCTGGTGGATCTGCAGGGTCCGCTGGTCGAACTCCTGGTCGTCCCGCGCGACAGTCAGTGAGAGCATCTCTGAGTTGGCGCCGGGCGCCTGCAGTTGGGAGTGGGACTCGTGCCGGGCCTGGCGGGCGCCGAGGTGCAGGTTGAGCGACTGCACGCTGGCGTCTCGTCGCACCACCGTGGAGTTGGACTGCAGCGCGAGGGCCTGATGGCTCCAGTCTTGCTTGCCCACGTAAGTGATCCTCGCGCCGTGGCCGGCGTAGAGGTCGTTGGCGCCGACGGCCAGTTGCCGTTCGGTATCGTTCTGGGAGCCGAAGTAATCGATGACCGTCACCCGCGCACCCTCATCGGCGACGACGAGCGTGTGGGGAAAAACGGCGGCGCCGTCGCCGAGTGCGAAGGAGAAGATCCCGATGGGCAATTCCACCTCCACCCCGCGAGGGACGTGAACAAAGGCCCCGTCAACGAGGAACGCCTCGTGGAGGGCCGAAAACTTGCCCGAGCCGAGGCGCGCCGGCTGGGCGAGGAGGTGCTCGCGCACCACTTCGCTGTGCTCACGCAGGGCGTTCTGCAGCGTGTCTACGACCACGCCTCGACGGCCAAGATCGGGAGCGAGGATCTCGCGGGAAAAGAGTCGGCCATTGGCGAAGATCAGGCGGGCCGCCTTGCTGATGCCGATGCTGGCGAAGGGCACGGCGCGGGCTGGGGCCGGCAGCGCGAAGCCATCGAGGGTGAGCCCGGCGACGTTGCTGAAGCGCCAAGCTTCGTCGGTGCGGATGGGCAGCGGCAGGGCGGCGAAGCGCTCGAAGGCGGCGCGCTTGCGGGCCAGCCACCACTCCGGGAGGGGCGGCAGCGACGCGAGGTGGGCTTCGAAAGCGGCGCGGGTAAAGGCGCCGACCATCGGTGCGAGGGAGGCAGTCGTGGCGGTCATGGCGGATTTTCGGGTCAGCCGACGCTGCCTTCCATCTCCAGATCGATCAGCCGCTTGAGCTCAACCGAGTATTCCATCGGGAACTGGCGGGCGAGGTCGTTGATGAAGCCATTGACCGCCAGGCTCATCGCCTGGCCCTCGGTGAGGCCGCGCTGTTGCATATAGAAGATCATATCCTCGCTGACCTTGGAGACGCTGGCTTCGTGCTGGACCGAGTTGCGTTCCCCGCGGACGGTGATCGCGGGGTAGGTGTCCGTGCGGCTATTTGTGTTGATGAGTAGGGCGTCGCACTCGGTGTTGTTCTTGCACCCCCGCAGCCGTTTCGGGATGTGCACTTGACCGCGGTAGGTGGCGCGGCCCTGGCCCACGCTGATGGATTTGGAGACGACGTTCGACGTCGTTTCGTCCGCGGCGTGGATCATCTTTGCCCCGGTGTCCTGATGCTGGCCGTCGTTGGCGAGCGCGATGGAGATGACCTCCCCGCGCGCTTTACGGCCCTTCAGGACGACACCGGGGTACTTCATCGTGAGGCGGGAGCCGATGTTGCAGTCGATCCACTTGATCTCGGCCTCCTCGTGGGCGAGCCCGCGCTTCGTCACGAGGTTGAACACGTTGTTCGCCCAGTTCTGGACGGTGATGTACTGGATCTTCGCGCCCTTGAGCGCGACGAGCTCGACCACTGCACTGTGCAGGGTGGCGGTGGAGAACTTGGGGGCGGTGCAGCCCTCCATATAGGTGACCTCGGAGCCCTCGTCGGCGATGATCAGGGTGCGCTCGAACTGGCCGAAGTTCTCCGCGTTGATGCGGAAGTAAGCCTGCAGCGGCTGCGCGACCTTCACCCCGGGTGGCACGTAGATGAACGAGCCCCCAGAGAACACCGCGCTGTTGAGGGCGGAGAACTTGTTGTCGCCGGTCGGGATGACCTTGCCGAACCAGCGGCGGAACAGCTCGGGATGCTCGCGGAGCCCCTCGGTCGAGTTGACGAAGATGACACCCTGCTTGGCGACGATCTCCTTGATGTTCGAGTAAGCCGCCTCGGAGTCGAACTGCGCCTCCACCCCGGCGAGGAACTTCCGTTCCTGCTCCGGGATGCCCAAGCGTTCGAAGGTGCGCTTGATGTCCTCGGGCACCTCGTCCCACGTGCGTTTCGGCTTCTGGCCGCTCGCGAGGTAGTAGCGGATGCGGTCGAAATCGATGTTTTCGAGGTCACGCGTCGCCCAGTGGGTGGGCATCGGCTTCGACTGGAAGACCTGCAGCGCCTGGTGGCGGAAGGCGCGGATCCAGTCCGCTTCCTTCTTCACGGAACTGATGTAGTCGACCGTGCGCGCGCTCAGGCCGGTGCCGGCGTCGAACTCGTAGGCGACATCGTAGGTGAAATCGCCCTTGGTCTGGTCGATCCCGGCGACGGGATTCTCCACGGTGGCGGCGGTGCCGCTGTCGATGAGGCTCTTCATGTGGTTATGCCGGCGTTCAGGCGGGGAGGGCTGCGAGCTCCTGCTTCACCCAGTCGTACCCCCGGGTCTCGAGCTCGAGCGCCAGGGACTTGTCGCCGCTCTTCACGATGCGGCCGTCGTACATCACGTGCACGAAGTCCGGCACGATGTAGCTGAGGAGGCGCTGGTAGTGGGTGATCATCAGCACGCCGAGGCCCGGGCCCCGCAGGGCATTCACGCCCTCCGAGACGATCCGCAGGGCGTCGATGTCCAAGCCGGAGTCGGTCTCGTCCATCACGGCCATCTTGGGCTCCAGCATCGCCATCTGCAGGATCTCGCAGCGCTTCTTCTCGCCGCCGGAGAAGCCCTCGTTGACCGAGCGGGAGGTGAACT
The DNA here is from genome assembly GCA_044370095.1 of Opitutaceae bacterium. Taxonomy (GTDB): domain Bacteria; phylum Verrucomicrobiota; class Verrucomicrobiia; order Opitutales; family Opitutaceae; genus ER46. The sequence goes on from JBILWD010000016.1 coordinate 22,158, forward strand.
TCCGGTCGATTTTTAGCAGGTCCATCTTGGCGTAGAGACGCTTGTAGTAGGCCGAGGCATCGATCTCCTCGCCCTCGGGCAGGCGGGCCTGGACGGCAGCGCGCAGGAAGTTCGCAATCGAAACCCCGGGGATCTCGCTCGGGTACTGGAACGCGAGGAAGAGCCCGGCGCGGGCCCGCTCATCGGCCTCCTGCTCGAGCACCGAGCGGCCATCAAGCAGCACATCGCCGCCGGTGACGGTGTAGTCGGGATGACCGGCGATCACCTTGGCGAGGGTCGACTTGCCGGTGCCGTTCGGCCCCATAATGGCGTGCACTTCACCGCTGTTCACGGTGAGGGACAGACCCTTGACGATGGGTTTGTCGCCGATGGAGACGTGGAGGTCGTGGATGACGAGCGAGGACATTGGATCGGGAAAGGAATGGTTCAGGAAGCGGGGCGGGCCTGGCCGCGGAAGGTGATCTCGACCGACGAGGCGTCGAAGCCCAGCGGCAGGACTTGGTTGACCTCGGCGAGCACGGCCGGCGGCAGGTCAATGTCGTAGGTGCGGCCAGTCTGCTCGTCGTGAAAATGCGCGTGCGGCCGCAGGTTGGGGCAGTAGCGGGTGGGGCTGCGCTCGAAGTTCACCGCGCGTACCAGTTCGCACTGCACGAGGGTCTCCAAGCAGTTGTAGACGGTCGCGAGCGAGATGGTGGGCAGCTCCACCTTGACCCGCGCAAAGACTTCCTCGGCCGTCGGATGGTCCCTTTTGCGGAGCAGCACCGAATAGACCACTTCCCGTTGCGGCGTGGAACGCAGGCCGCTGTCCGCGAGTCGCTGCGTGAGTGAATCGGACGCTAGGTGAGGGGTCATCGGAGCGAAATAGGGCGTGGTGGAAAGGCGGTCAGTCAGTCACCCAATTGGAATGGTTCTAAGTTGCAACTTGGAATTGGAACTATTCCAAACAGTTTCGAAAGATCGCTGGTTATTAGCTAGTTAGAGCATCTTTTTGGGGAATCTCCCCAAAGAGACGATAGCAGCTACGGAGTAGT
>JBILWD010000171.1:0-8018 GCA_044370095.1 Opitutaceae bacterium
ACCGCCGGCAGCGTGATCTGGGAAAGCTTTTGGGCGAGCGGGCCCACGGCGGCGGCGCGATCCGTTTCACGGGGGCGCTCCTGGTAAATCCCGGGCCGCTGCCAGCTCTTGGCGACCTCCTCAAGCAGCTGGGCGCGGGTCTTCTCCCGGTTCAACGCGCCCATCTCGGTCTTCTCCTCGGCGATCCGGAGCAGAAACCCTTTCGCGACCGTGTTGTCGGGTTCCTGCGCCTCGATGCCGCGGAAGGTCTCCTGCGCTCCATCCAGGTCGCCCGCGACGTACTGAGCCCGCCCCTTCGCGATGAGCTGGGCGGTGGCGGCGCGATCGGAAACGAAGGCCGGATCAACGCCGGCGGCCAGCGGACGCGTCTCGGCGCGGGCGATCTGGCGCTCGATCCCGGCGGCGCGGGCGTTCGGGCTGGCGAGTTGGTCGTGCGCGATCATTGCGGCGCGCGCACCGGCGATATCACCGCCGCGGACGAGGGCTTGGGCCCGGTCGAGCAGGGCGGAGGCTTTCTCGGCCCGGAGGTCCCCGGCGACCTTCTGGGTAACCGGATTCGCAGGGAGTGCTGCGAGCGCGGCATCCACGGTGGTAATCGCCTCTTCGTAGCGGCCGCCGCGGGCCTGGGTCCGGGCGGTCGAAAGCTGGGTCTGGGCGGTGGCGACGAGTTGCTCCAGGCGAGCGGTCTCCGCCCGGGCTAGGGCCTCGGCTTCCTGTTCTTGGCTCGGGGCGGAGGGGGCGGGCGGCTGGGCTGGATCCGGGATGCGCACCTCGACCATCGCCGGAGCCGGGCGGGCAGGCGCCGCCGCGGCCGTGGCAGCGGCGGGACGGGCACGAGCCTGGGCCTCGACCTCGGCTCGGAGCCGCTGCACCGCGCGGTCATCGGGGCTGAGCGCCGCGAGCCGCGCGAGAGCCTCTTGGGCCGCCGGCAGATCCCCGGCGTCACGTGCGCGCAGCGCCTCGGCCATCAGGCGAATCTTGGTGTCCGTGGGGGTTTGCGCCCGGACATCGCGCGCGACGGGGGCCGAACAGCAAAGGGCGGCGGCCAGCGCGACGAACAGGGACACGGGGACGGGGCGGGTATTCATTGCAAAGGAAAGGGTCGGCGGGAGAAAGGATCAGGTGGTCGGCACAGGGCTCCCCTCCTCAGGGGCCTCGGGTTCGCGGGGCAGCAGAATCCGCCGGTCGGGCTGGGAGAGCCTCGCAGCCTCCTTGAGCACCTCGACCGAGGGCGGCGTCGCCTCGATCTTCTCGATCCGGTAGGTGGCCTCACCTAACTTGAAGGAATCGCCAGACCGGACCTCGCGAGTCGCGGACTGCCCGGGCGCCGCGACAAAGGCGAAAAGGGTCCCGGTATGGACGCGCTCGCGGTGCGTCAGCGTGACGTCGCGCCCTGCCTGCTCATCGCGCACCACCGCCGAGGCGACGCGCTGGCGAGTGGTCATGCTCTCGGCGACAGCCACGGGCTGGTTTCCGACGTCGAGGCTACGAATGGTGAGTCCGAGGGTCGGCAACCGGCGCCCGGCGGCGGCGAGGAACACCTCGCCGGTGCGGGTGTTCTGGAAGGTGCCGCGCCAATTGCCGGCGGCTCCCACGTATCCGATCAACTGCAGCCGGAAGGGCTCCGGCCGCACCGCGACCAGTTCCAGCCCGAACGGCTCGGCGGCGTCGCCCTCGACCAGACTCGCAGGCGGCTTGACCGAAAATTGCCGTGAACGGCTGTTGTAATAGATCTCGGGTGGCGAGAACGCATCGTAGACCCACTCCCGACCGCGGGTCTGCGGGGCCGGCGCGGACCACGCTTCGACCTTCACGGGGGGCGCGGCGACGGCCTTCGCCGCGTAGGGCTCCTCGGTCAACTGTACCGCGGGCAGCGGCACCGCTTCGGCGCGTTCCTGCCGCAACACCAGCGTGCCAAAGCCGGCGGCGGAGCCAGCAACGACCAGCAGGGCGAGTCCGAGGTAAATTTTTTCGCTGGGAAGGGCGGCCATGCGGACGGGTTACCAGGTCAGGGGTTGGTCGCCTCCGCGCCGCCCGCGGCGGGCGGCGGGGTAAGGAGCTCGAGGTGTTCGACCGTGACGGTAAAGCGGGACGTGGATTTGGGCACCAGCGGGGTCTGCACGGGGCCCTTGGCCGGCGCGGGCGCCGCCTCGCGGGCCGCGGGCGCGACGTTCGGCAGCGCGATCACTGGGGCGGGTGCGGCGACGGGGGCGTCCGCCGCGACATCCTCGGCGCTCACCGGCTCGACCTCGATCTCGCGGACCACGAACGGGAGCTCGAAGGCAGCGAGGCGGTTGAGGAACTGGCGGAGCGCGGCAGTCTCGCCCTGGAAGGTGAGGCGGAATGCGCTGGTCTCCACGAAGCCGGGAACCCGCGCGCTGCCCCGGGGATCCAGCGCGAAGAAGTCGGGTCCGTCGCCACCTTCCGGGGCCGGCGGCGGCTGGCCGTTGGCGACCGCCTGCGCCTCGGCTTCGCGCTCGGCCTTGGTCCGGGGACGCTCCCGCCGGACCGCGAGGATCGCCTCGGGACGGGCCTCGAGCAGGAGGGTCATCAGGTGCTCGGCCAGCTGGCGCTGGCGAAAGACGGGCTCGATGCGGTCAGTCTCGGGCCCCTCGTTCGCGTACTGCGCGAAGCCGGCCCGGGCCGCCTCGGGACGGAGCTGAACGCCGGCCTTCGCAGACGCCTCCTTCACCCGCTCGACGTACGTCGCGAGGTCGAAGAAGGCGTCCGTCCGCGCAGCCGGCACCTTGGCCGCGCGTAGCTTCTCGGTCGTGGCCGGCTGGCCGGAAAGTTCCGCCTTCATCGACGCCAACGCGGCCTGCGCGCCAGCTAGGTCGGCCTCGATCGCGGCCGCCACCTCGCGCGTCGGCGCGGGATTCAGTTGGCCCATCCCCTCAAGCTCGGCTCGGCGCTGCTGCAGCCGGGTCGCCTCGGCTCGGGAGGCCATCCACCGCTCCACGCCCAGCGCGATCTCCCCCGCGGCGACCAGCCCGCAGAGCGTAAGGCCGATCGCGAATCCCGGATAGTGACGGTACCAGTTCATCGGGGTGCGCTCAGAGGGTCTGCCGCGGGTTGATCACGAGGATGAAATCAAAGCGCAAAATGCCGTTCTGGCTCGTGTCGAAGCGCTCGTTCTCCACCGCGGTCACGAACGGCGAGCCGGCGAAGCCAGCCAGCAGCCGCTTAACGCGTTCGATGGATTCCGGACTGACCTTCGACTGCGGGTTCTTCACGTCGAGCAGTCGCCCGCTCAAGGCGAGGCGCACGGGCGGTCCCTTGGGCACCGGCGGGGGGTCTACCGCGGCGGCGGCGGCGGGAGCCTGTCCATCCGGCGCGGGCTCCTCCGGGGGCGGCGGGGCGTCCGCCGAGGCCGTCTCCTCCTGGGGAGGGCGCTGCACCTGCAGGCGGTCAAGCCAGACGTCCTCGATCTGGACTAGGCGTTCCTGAAGACTCGCGAGGAAGTTCACCCAGTTGGCCTTGGTCTCGTAAGCCCCCTTGAGCGCGGCGATCTGGAGCCCAGCCTCGGCGATCTGACGGAGGTTACCCTCATTGCGGTTCTGCACCGAGCGCAGAGGCATCAGCTGGCCGTCGTACCGGGAGACCTGCTCTTGGAGGCCGCTCGTGACGTGATGGAAATAATAGGCGGGCGGAGCAAAGGCGAGGGTCGCGGCGGCGGCGGCGGCGAGCAGCATCGGCTGGCGCTTGCGGAAGGCCAGCGCCCGGGTGAGCGCGGGGGGCAGAAGGCTGGGCTCCTCCTCGCGCGGGTTGACCAGCCGAGTGGCGAGGCCGACCAAGTCAGCGAGTACGGCAGCGGAAGCCTCGGCGCCGCCTGCCCGGGCATCCGCGGCGACATCCACCTGGCGCAGGACCTCCAGGCGCTCCACCGGCAACCGCAGCTTCTCGGCGAGAACCGCGGGGAGCTCGGCGAGCAGCGAACCGCCGCCCGTGAGGTAGACGGCGACGGCGGGACTGGCGCCCGTGTGTCGCCGGTGGTTCACGGCGGACCGGGTGATCTCGAGCTGGAGCCGGGAGCAGAACGCGGCTGCCGCACGTTGCACCGCGGCGCGCGAGGGCGAGGCGGCCGGCAGATCCGTCTGGCCGGTGAGCACCTGCAGCTTGAGCGTCTCCGCGGAGGCGAAGTCGATGCGGAGCTCGTCGGCGATCGCCTGGGTCACCGCGTTGCCCGCCAGCCCAAGGCTCCGGAGCGAGTAGCGGTCGCCCTCCGCGAAGAGCAAGGTGGTGGTGCGCGCTCCCACGTTGGCCACGATCACCGGCTCCGCCTGCTGCGGGTGCGTGTGGCGGAAGGCGTGGTACAGCGCGACGCCGGCGGGCGTGGCGCGCTCGACCGGGAAGCCGGCGGCGTCGGCGGCCGTGCAGAGCGCCTGCATCGCCTCGAACTTCACCGCGGTCAGCAGCACCTCGAGGTCGAAGCCGTCGTCCGCGATGACGGCGTGGTCCCAGACGACCTCTTCAAGGGCGTGGGGGATGTTCTCGGCCGCCTCGAAGGCGACGATCCGGCCGCGCTTCTCCTTGGCGACGGAGGGGGTTTTGATGAACTTGGTGAGCGCGAGGTGCCCGGGAACCGCGAGGGCAGCAAGGCCCCCGAGACGCCGGCGGGCGACGATCGCGCCAAGCGACTGCGCGACCTCTAGGGACCAGCGGTTGTCGTGGGCGGGATCGGGGCTGTGCGGCTCGAGCGCGAACTGCTGCAGCACCAGCCGGCCCGACGCGCCGACGGAAAACACCCCGCAGGCGACGTGGCCGGCGCCGACATCAACGGCAAGGATGCGGGGGGGGCGCATAATTGGGGAAGAAGGAGTAAGGCGATTTCAAATGGGGCGAGACGCGGCAAGCGTATTATGGTTACGGCGAACCTTCAGCGCGGCTCGCGGCGGACGACGGAGGGCGTCGAACGCGGGTACTCCAGGGCGAATGGCGTGAGGTGCTGCGGTTGCAGGATCCCGTCGTTCGCGGCTGCCGCCGCCGCCCAGCGCCGCTGGAAATCCGTCCGCGCGGCGGGGGGCCCGAGGTTGGCGGAGTAGGCCGTCCGCGCGGCGGGGAGCGACTCGCCTCCCGCGACCAGTTCTACCCCCCAAAATTTGGGGTCCCCCCGGATCTGGTCCCGTTTCAAGATCTCCGGGGGCAGGTAAAACCGCACCTCCGTGCGTCCCGGCTCGAGGGCCACGCACTCCACGGCGGACGCGTACACCTGCGCCCGGCGGGGACCACCGGCCGGGCCCGGGAGCTCAAACACCATCAAGAGGGCGACCCGCACCGCCGACACGACCGGCGAGGGCCCGCCGCCGGTCGGCCGCACGTTGAGCGCAAGGGTCGTCTCCAGCCACGCGGGCCCGCCGTTGGCCGGGCGCACCTGGTTCGTGCGCAAGTTCATCACCTCGATGGACGGCGCGGGGCCCGGGGCAGCCGCAGCCCACGGGAGTGCGAGGACACAGGCGAGAACGCGAGTGAAGCGGAGCACCGGAAAAAAGTTGAGCACCCCCTCCGCGGGGTCACGCTCAAACTTTTTCGCGGCTTATGACCTCCCCCGCCCCGCTGGCCCACAAACTCGCTGTCCTCGTCTTCCTTGAGAACGAGGCCGGGGAACTGCTGCTGATGCTGCGGGCCAAGGCGCCCAACCTTGGCGTGTGGAGCCCGATCGGGGGTAAGCTCGAGACCGCGCGGGGGGAATCCCCCTTCGAGTGCGCGGTCCGGGAAACCTTCGAGGAGACCGGCCACCGGGTCACGACGGCGGATTTCCACTTGTTCGCGATGATCGCGGAGAAGGCCTACGAGGGTCACGCCCACTGGCTGATGTTCCTCTTCCGCTGCCGCGTGCCGCTGCGCGCACTCCCGCCCCCGATCGACGAGGGCAGCTTCGCCTTCTTCTCCCGCGCGGCGATCGACGCCTTGCCCATCCCCGACACCGACCGCCAGGCGCTCTGGCCGATCTACGACCGGCACCGGGACGGCTTCGTAGCCCTCAAGGCGGATTGCGCCCCGGACGTCCCCCTGCGCATCGAGATCGAGGAAGTAATCCCCGGCCCCGGCACGACCGCGAATCTCCGCGCTTGATTCGCCGCAGCGGCAGCCGCAGCTTGAGCCTTTCCCTTCGTCCTCCGTGAGCAAGAAACCGACCGCCAAGGAAGCAACTTCCCCCTCCGCCAACGATCACGCGCAGGCGCCCGTGAACGCCCGCCTGACCCCCGAGGAGCGGATCGAGCTCTTCCGCAAGATGATGCGGATCCGCCGGTTCGAGGAGCGCAGCCTCCGCGCCTACCAAGCCAAGAAGATCGGTGGCTTCCTCCACTTGTACATCGGCCAGGAAGCCGTCGCCGTCGGCTGCTGTTCGCTGATGGGGCCCAACGACCACGTGATCACCGCGTACCGCGACCACGGCCACGCGATCGCCGTCGGGATGGATACCAAGCCTCTGATGGCCGAGCTCTACGGCAAGGCCACCGGCTGCTCCAAGGGCAAGGGCGGCTCGATGCACTACTTCGACCCCTCCCGGAATTTCTGGGGTGGCCACGGCATCGTCGGCGGCCAGATCCCGCTCGGCGCCGGCCTCGCCTACGCCCTGAAGTACAAGGGACTGAAGGGAGCCGCGATGGCCTTCATGGGCGACGGCGCCGTGAATCAGGGCGCCGTCCACGAGGCCTACAACTTGGCCTCCCTCTGGAACCTTCCCGTGGTGTTCGTCATCGAGAATAACGGCTACTCGATGGGCACCAGCCAAGCGCGTTCCTCCGCCGGCGAACTCGCCCAGCGCGCGGCCGGCTACGATATGCAGTGGGGCCAGTGCAGCGGCCACGACGTTTACGAGGTGCGCGCGATGATGGACAAGTTCCTCACGCTGGCCCGCGAGACCGGCAAGCCGAGCACGGTGGAGATCGATACCTACCGCTACCGCGGCCACTCGGTCGCCGACCCCGACAACACGTACCGCAGCAAGCAGGAGATCGAGGAGTACCGGCGCACCCGGGATCCCATCCAGCTGTTCCAAGACAAATTGCTGGCCGAGGGCGTGCTCACCGCCGCCACCGCGGAGCAGATCGACACCGAGGCGCGGGCCGAGGCCGATGTCGCCGCCGACTTCTCGGAGGCGAGCCCCTTCCCCACCCCGGCGGACATCCAGACCGATGTCTACTGGGAGGCGGACAACCCCTCCGAGCGCCGCTCGCAGGGCCGCCTCTTCTTCACCTGAACGGACCGCCGCAGCCCCCTTCCACCGTGCCTGTCATCACTTACCGCGAAGCCGTCCGCCACGCCCTTGCCGAGGAACTGGAACGCGATCCCAACGTCGTCGTTATGGGCGAGGAAGTCGCCCAGTTCAACGGTGCCTACAAGGTCACCGAGGGCCTCCTCGCCCGCTTCGGCCCCCAGCGGATCGTCGACACCCCGATCAGCGAGGCCGGATTCATCGGCGTCGGCATCGGCGCCTCCATGCTCGGCATCCGCCCCGTGATGGAGCTGATGTTCTGGTCCTTCTACTCCGTCGCCTTCGACCAGATCCTGAACAACGCCGCCAACGTGCGCTACATGAGCGGCGGCCAGATTCACTGCCCGATCGTGATCCGCGGCCCGGCCAACGGCGGCACGAACGTCGGCGCCACCCACTCGCACACGCCGGAGAACGTCCTCGCCAACCACCCCGGCGTGAAGGTGGTCGTGCCCTCCACGCCCGCCGACGCGAAGGGCCTGCTCAAGTCCGCCATCCGCGACAACGACCCGGTCTTCTTCCTCGAAAATACGATGCTCTACGGGGAAAAGGGCGAAGTGCCCGCCGGCGAACATGTCATCCCCCTCGGTCTGGCCGACGTGAAACGGCCCGGCACCGACCTGACGATCGTCACCTACGGCCGCTCCGTCCTACACTCGCTGGCCGCCGCCGAGGTGCTCGAGCGCGAGCACAAGATCTCCGCCGAGGTCCTCGACCTACGCACGATCCGTCCCTTGGATATCGATTCCGTCCTGCGCTCCGTCGCCAAGACGCACCGGGTGCTGATCGTCGAGGAGCA
>JBILWD010000450.1:0-2517 GCA_044370095.1 Opitutaceae bacterium
TCCTCGGCGTGGCCTCGTCCGCCGTCGCCGCGGAGCAGATCGACTTCAACCGGCAGATCCGACCGATCCTCGCGGACGCCTGCTTTCACTGCCACGGCCCCGACGCCGCGTCCCGCGAGGCCAAGTTGCGCCTCGATGAGCGCGAAGGTTTCTTGCAGGTGCGGGAGGGCGTCGCGGTGGTGGTGCCGGGCAAACCGGACGAGAGCGAACTCCTCCACCGCATCGTCAGCCCGCACGAGGACGAGGTGATGCCGCCGCCCCGGGCCGCCCGGCAACTCAAGCCCGAGGAGAAGGAACTGCTTCGGCGCTGGGTCGTGGCGGGGGCACCGTGGGGGCGCCACTGGTCGTTCGCGCCGCCCGTCGCGACGGCGGTACCGGAGGTGCCGGAACGCCGGGGCTGGCGGTCGACGCCGCAGGTGCGTAACCCGGTGGACGCCTTCGTGGTCGCGCGCCTGCAGCGCGAGGGCCTCGCGCCTTCCCCGGAGGCGCCGCGCGCCGCCCTGTTGCGCCGGGTTAGCCTCGATCTCACCGGCCTGCCCCCCGCGCCGGAGGAACTGGACGCCTTCCTTGCGGATCCGCGGCCCGACTCCTACGAGCGTCAGGTGGACCGCCTCCTTGCCTCGCCGCGCTACGGGGAACGCTGGGCCTGGGACTGGCTCGACGCGGCCCGCTACGCGGACACCAACGGCTTCCAAGGCGATCCCGAGCGCACGATGTGGCCGTGGCGGGATTGGGTGGTCAACGCGCTCAACGCGAACCAGCCGTTCGACCAGTTCTCCATCGAGCAACTGGCCGGCGACCTGCTCCCGGGAGCGACACGCGAGCAGAAGATCGCGAGCGGCTTCCACCGGAACAATATGTTCAACGGCGAGGGCGGGCGCATCCCGGAGGAGACCCGGGTGGAGAACGTCTTCGACCGGGTCGAGACCACCGGGGCCATCTGGCTCGGCCTCACGCTTTCCTGCGCCCGCTGCCACGACCACAAGTACGACCCCGTCACGCAGAGCGACTACTATGCGCTCTACGATATCTTCAACCAGATGTCCGAGGCCGGCCGTGGGGCGGGCGGCCGCAGTGGCGCCATCGCGCCGGTACTCGACCTGTCGACGCCGGCCGAGGCCGAGGCGGTACGCAAGGCGCAGGCCGCGGTGGACGCGTTAGTGCCCGAGATCGAGCGGTTTGAGCTCACGAAGTTCCCACGGCCTGAGGGGAAGCCGGTCATCGACTCCCCCGCGGCGCAGCGTCTCCCGGGCAACCTGCCCGCCACCCACGCCCGCACCGAGGTGCGTCGGCGCAGCCTGGATGGGCTGCTCGAGGCTCTGCCCTTCTTCCGCGACACCGAGCCTGACCCGGCCTACGTGAAGCTGCTCCAGCGGCATATCGCCGCCCTGCGCGCCCGCGACCGGGCGAATGACAACATCACCCGGGTGATGATCATGGACCAGCTGCCGGAGCCCCGGGAAACCTTCATCCTCAACCGCGGCAGCTACGAGGCGAAGACGGAGACGCGCGCTTACGGTGCCGTGCCCGCGTTGTTCCGCCCGGCCGGACCCGCCCCCGGTCCCGATCGCCGGCTCAACCGCCTCGACCTCGCGCGCTGGCTGGTCTCCCCGGAAAATCCGCTCGCCGCCCGCACCGCGGTCAATCGCGCCTGGCAGGCCTTCTTCGGCCACGGCTTCGTGAAGACCGCGGAGGACTTTGGCGTGCAGGGCGATCCGCCGTCCCACCCGGAACTGCTGGATTGGCTGGCCGCGGACTTCGCGGCCGCGGGTTGGGACGTGAAGCGGTTGCACCGGCAGATCGTCACGAGCGCCACCTACCGCCAGTCGTCCCGGGTCAGCGCCGCGCTGCGGGAGCGGGATCCGGAGAACCGACTCCTCGCACGGGGACCGCGGCACCGGATGCCCTCGTGGATGATCCGCGATCAGGCGCTTGCCGCGGCCGGATTGGTGAATCTCGCCCTTGGCGGACCTTCGGTGCGGCCCTACCAGCCGGCGGGCATCTGGGAGGAGGCCACGTTTGGCAAGAAGACCTACGTGGAGGACCAGGGCGACGCCCTGCACCGGCGCAGCCTCTACGTGTTCTGGCGGCGCATCGTGGGCCCGACGACGTTCTTCGACGCCGGCGCGCGTCAGGTCTGTACCCTCAAGGTGCCGATCACCAACACCCCGCTGCACGCGCTGGTTACGCTGAACGACCCCGCGTTCGTCGAGGCCGCGCGCGTGATGGCGCAGCGGGTCCTCGCCGGCGCGGCGGGCGACGCCGCGCGCCTCCGCCTCGCCTTCCGGCTGGTGACCGCCCGCCCGCCGTCCGCCGCCGAGGAGGGGGTGCTGGCCGCGCGGCTCGGCCGCCTGCGAACCGACTTCGCCCGCGACGGCGAGGCCGCCCGGCAGCTTTCCGCCGCCGGCGCCTCGCCGCGGCCGGCCGGCCTCGCCCCCGATGAGCACGCCGCGTGGACCGCGCTCTGCTCCCTGTTGCTCAACCTGGACGAAACCCTCTGCAAGGAATGAACCCGCT
>JBILWD010000172.1:0-7951 GCA_044370095.1 Opitutaceae bacterium
CGCGGTGGGCACGCTCGGGGCGATGACCCCCGGTGATACCCTGACGCGGCTCGCGGCGGACCTCGCAGCCTTCGAGGACCCACAGGAGCGCCTCGCCTTTGTCGTGGACCGCGTCCGGCGCGTCCCGCCGCTGAGCGCAGCAGAACGGATCGAAGCCCATCGCGTGCCGGGCTGCGTGTCCGTCGTCTGGCTGACTGGCCGGGAGGAGGCCGGGCATTGGATCTTCCGGGCGGATGCGGACTCCCCCGTCGTGCGAGGCCTGCTGTTGCTGCTCTGCGAGGTCTATACGGGTGCCGAGACGGCCGCGATCGCCGCGTGCGCGCGGGATCCCTTGGCCGAACTGGGCCTGCTGCGAGACCTGTCCCCCACCCGCCGCAACGGGCTCGCATCCGCCCTCGCCCGCATCCGCGCCTTGGCGGCGGGCCGCGCCTAGCCTGCAGGATGCTGTACGACGCCCACAATCACCTGCAGGACGACTGGCTGCGGCCCCATTGGGAGCGCATCGCGGCGGACCGCGCGGCGGCGGGGATCGGGGCGATGGTGGTCAACGGCACCTGCGAGGCCGATTGGCCGGTGGTGGCGGAGTTGGCGCGGCGTTTCCCGTGGGTGCGGCCCAGTTATGGCCTGCATCCGTGGGACGTGGGCAATGCGTCGCCGGGTTGGCGGGACGCACTCCGGCGCCAGCTCGACGCGGATCCGCGGGCGGCGGTCGGGGAGATCGGGCTGGATCGCTGGATCCTGGAGCGGGCGCGCCCGGACGATCCCCGCTTGGCGGGCCTGCGCCGGGCGTCCCTCGCGGAGCAGGACGAGGCGTTCCGGTGGCAACTGGCTCTCGCGGCGGAACGGGGCCGGCCGGCGAGCGTGCATTGCTTGGAGGCGTGGGGGGCGCTGAGCGCGGCGTTGGCGGAGACGCCGCGGCCGCCGGCGGGCTTTTTGCTGCACGCCTATGGGGGGCCGGTGGAATTGATCGCGTCGTACGCGAAGCTGGGGGCGTATTTTTCGTTTAATGGCCACCGGCTGGGGGCGCCGGTGGGGAGCGCCCGCGCGGAGCGGTTCCAAGCGCTGGTGCGGGCCTTGCCGGAGGAGCGGCTGTTGGTGGAGACGGACGCCCCGGCGATGCCGTTGCCGCGGGAGCGCCGGCGGTTTGCGCTGCCCGCGCGGGCGGACGGCACCGAGGTGGCCCACCCGGCGGATCTTGCGGCGGCGCAGACGGGCCTCGCGGAGCTCCGCGGCGCGGACCCGACGGCCCAAGAGGTGCGCCTAGAGCGCAATTTCCAAGCCCTCTTCGGCTCGGGCTAGCAACATTTGGGAGCATTCCGATCGAAAGACAACCGAAGGAGAACCGAACCAGAACCAAAGGAGGACTGGAGCCAGATAGGAGGCACATTGGAGGCAGACTGGAGGCACGCTGCGGGCGGGGGCTTCCGCCGCGGTTTCACGCCGCGGCGGCGCCGAAACCGATGGCGGGGCGCGTGCGGGCACCCGGCTTGTGGCGGCACTCGGCCTCGAGGGCGGCCACCCAGTCCTCCGGGGTCCGCAGCGGCCGGAAGCGGTGCTGGCGGGCCACCGCCGCGAAATCCCCTGGCGCCAGCGCCGAAAGCTGGCTGACGCGACCGTCCACCTCGGCCCCGGCGGGCGGGAGGCCCGCGGCGGCTAGGTGGGCCCGCAGCAGGGCCACCGCCTGTTCCGGACGGAGGTGGTCGAACTTGGCCTTCAGGTCGAACCGGCGAAGCGCGGCCGCGTCGAAGCCGTCGATCAGGTTGGTCGAAGCCACGAACACGCCGGTAAAGTTCTCCATCTGGGTGAGGAACTCGTTGACCTGGGTCACCTCCCAGCCCCGCTGCGCGCGGCTGCGGTCTTGCAGGAACGAGTCGACCTCGTCGATCAGGAGGACCGCGCCGGACTCGCCCGCCTCGTGGAAGGCGGCGGCGATCTGCTTCTCCGCCACGCCGACGAAAGGGCTCAGCAGATCCGACGCGCGCCGCACGAGCAGCCCACGGCCCAGGGAGCGGGCCAGATGCAGGGCGAAGGCGGTCTTGCCCGTGCCCGGCGGCCCGTAGAGGCACAGGCGCCCCGCCCCGGCAGCGCGGAGGCCCTCCACCAGTGCGGCGGGATCGAGGTCGCTGTTGATGAACCGCGGATCGTAGACCTCCGGCGCGGCGGCGTGGGCCTTCAGGGCGGAATGGCCCTGCGCGCGGAGGGTCTGGTTGACCAGCGCCTCCAGCTGCCGCGAGGCATCGAGGCCGGGCGTCGCGGCGGCCACGGTCGCGACGACCCCCGCGGCGCGCTGGATCACAGCCGGCGTGAGCTGCGGGTGCTCCGCAAGGCGCGCGAGGGTCGGGGGCGCCACCGTCACGGGGAGATCCTTCAGCTGCGCCTCGCGCGCCGACTGCGGCGGGACCTTGAGCTCCAGCGTGAAATCAAACCGCCGGACATAGGCCGCGTCGAGCGCCTCGACCGCGTTGGTGAGGTAGAACGTGATGGTGGCGTTCTGCTCCAGCATCCGGTTCATCCACCCTTTGAAAAAACCTCCCCGATTACCGCCGTAACTGAAGGGGAACGGCCGCGGGAAGACATCCTCGATCTCATCGAAGCACAGCAGCGCCCGGCGCCGGGCGGTGAACTCCTGCGCCACTCGCAAGGCCTGCAGGCGCGACCCGCTCCCGATGGCGTCCCCATCGGAATCCTCCGTGCTGACCTCGTAGACCTCCGCGCCCACTTCCCGGCCAAGGAGCCGGACCAGCTGGGTCTTACCGCAGCCCGGCGGGCCGTGGAGGAGGACGTTGACTCCCTTGCGCCCGGTCCGGAGCGCCTCGCTCAGGTAGGTGCGCAGGGAGGCACCCAGGTCTCCCAGGTGGGTGAAGTTCGCCCACGCCATCGCGGGCGCCGGCGCCGGCACCACCCGGTCGCGCAGCGCCTTTAGAGGGTCGAAGTTGGCCTCGCGCATGGCCGCGGCGAAGCCGCGGGAGGTCCAGTCCCACTTCCCCATCAGCCGGAGCTCGCTGCGGTCGCGCTTGAGCAGCTGGCAGGACATCAGCCGGGACTGGGCGGAAAAGACCTTGGCCACCTCGGCCGCCGGGAGCCCGGTGGCGGTGGCGACCGCGTGGTCGGCCATCCGGTCATCCAGGTCGTGGCCTAGGCAGTTGGCGGCGGCGTCGAGCTTCGACTCCGTCCCCAGCATCAAAATGAAGGCCAGCACTAGGCACTCGGGGGCGGACAGATCGAGGAGTTTGCCCACCGCGGTGACGCTCGCCCGGGCGTCCGGGTCGAGGCCCTCGAGGGGGGTGCGGTTGCCGAGCAGGCGATCGGTCCGGGCAATCCGCCGTCGCAGCCCGGTGCGCAGGTGGTCGAGGGCGCCGGGCTCCTCGGCATCCCACTCCTCCTCGCCGAGTTGCTGCGCGACCTCCCCGGCGACCTGCAGAAGGGAAGCAGTCCGCGGCAGCTTTGGGCGGCGCGAGGGGCCGGTCTTCTCCTCCAATTCCTCCAGCATCAGGTCCAGTTCGTGCTTCGGCTTGCGCTTGCGCGCGGGCAACCCGGGGAACGCCGCGCCCCCGGCGCTGACCAGGCTGAGGTGCAGGAGCCGGAGGCGCCAGAGGGTGACGAGGAGAGAAGATGCGGTGCTCATGGTTGCACTTTAGCAGGGGACCTTGGTCATCTGCTGACCAACATCTGCGCGTTCGCTTGGGAGTCCGCGGCCAAGCGCTGCGCGAACCTGCGTTGCCGTCTGCACGAACCGGGGCGACGCGCCCCGGCTACATCGATCCGCTCCATTCCGCAAAGCCATCGTCCGGTGTAGCTGGGGCGCGCCGCCCCGGCCTCCGCAAAACGGCACCCATCCCGCAAAGCAAATTCGCTTTCCCACCTGCACGAACCGGGGCGTCGCGCCCCGGCTACATCGAGCCGCTGCATTGCGGACCACCCAGCCGCAAAGCCATCGTCCGGTGTAGCTGGGGCGCGCCGCCCCGGCCTCCCTAAGACCGCCTTTCGAACCGCCCCCCGCCTCAGAAAAACATCGCCTCGCTCAGCGCCACCTCCGGTGCCAACAACGCCAACCCCGCCGTCAATTCCGTCCGACCCTGGCCGAAATCTGCCCGGAAATACGCGTGACCCGCCGCCAGATCCCCGCTCCACGCAAACTCCTTGGCCACCCCCGCATACCGGAACCGCATGCCCAGATCGACCCCCGGCTCTGCCCGCTCCCGCACCTCGACGCCGCCCGGCGCCGCGGCCCAACCACAAGCCGCCAGCCGCTCCCCCACCCACTTCGCCAACACCCGGCCCTCGGCTCGCCACGCGGCCCCGTGCACCACCTCCACCCCGCTCAAGCCCTCGGTCAGCGCCTCGGGCGCGTACGCCGCCAAGAATTGGCCCACCCCCTGCCGCACCGGCAACAACCGACAATACGCCAGATCCCGGATCGCCGCTGGATTCGGCCACGGGTACCGCATCGCATCCGCCGGCGACTCCGCACTGTCCAGAATCACCCGCTTCGCCTGGCTCAGCAAAAACCGGTAGTCGGCCAGCCGCCCGCTGTCCGCGAACCGATGCGCCCAATAGTACAAGGGCAGGTCGGTCGAGAGACAGATCGAAACCTGATCCTCCAATTGCGCCCGGGCACTGCGGTCGTAACTCAACATCACAAACTCGACGCACCGCTTGTCCGCCCGCGTTCGCCCGAGGAAGCACTCGCCGTAAACCTTGGCCCGCATCGGCGGTCCACCGGCGTCCGGCGCCCGAGGACAGAGCACGACCACCCGGCACGGATACCGCTGCGCGAACCGCACCACGGTCGCAAACTGCCGCGCCGCGTCCGCCGCATCGGTATTAAAGCCGAGGTGCAGCACAAAATTGACCTGCGTCGCTTTGGCGTCCTCCGCCTCGGGCGCCGGCCGCCCCCCGGCCGCTTCATCCGCCCACATGCGCGCCAAGCTCCGGCCAATGCCTCCCACCGGCACCTCCAGTCCCGGCAACGCCTCGAAGATCGCCTCCATAAGCCAGCGTGACCCGGTTCAGGGCTGCCGCCAGCGGTGCTGCGCGCCCGCCAGCAAGGCGTCCGCGCCGGCCGGGCCCCAACTGCCCGCCGGATAAGTGTCCATCCCTTCGCGGCCCGCCGCCCGCCACGATTCCAATACCGGCGTATACAGGCGCCACGAGGCCTCCGTCTCATCCCCCCGAATGAACAGGGTGCCATCCCCGATGATGGCATCGAGCACGAGCCGTTCGTACGCTTCGGCGGTGTTCGAGCCGAACGTGGTCGCGTACCGAAAATTCATCTTCACGGGCTGGGTTCGCGTCTCCAGGCCGGGGATTTTGGTGTTCAAGATCAGGCTCAAGCCCTCGTCGGGCTGGATCTGGAACGCCAAGGTGTTGGCCGCGAGATCGAAGCGGGCGGTCTCGCCCGCGAACAGCGTGCCGGGCGGCCGGCGGAAATTCACCGCGATCTCGGAGACCCGCCGCGCCAGGCGCTTACCCGAGCGCAGGTAAAACGGCACGCCCTGCCAGCGCCAATTGTTGATCGAGAGCCGCAGCGCCGCATAGGTCTCGGTCGCCGACGCCGCTGCGATGCCCCCCTCCTCCAAGTACCCGGGCACCGGTCGTCCCGCGACCATCCCCGCCACGTACTGAGCGCGCGCCACATCCCCGCCCGGCCCGACGGCGAGGGGCTGGATCGCGTTGAGCACCTTGACCTTCTCGTCGCGAATGGCCTCCGGCGCGAGCGAGCCGGGCGGCTCCATCGCAGTCAGCGCGAGCAACTGCATCGTGTGGTTCTGCAGCATATCGCGCAGGCACCCGCTCTGCTCGTAATACCCGCCCCGCAAGCCCACCCCTACCTCCTCGGCCACCGTGATCTGTACGCTGGCGATGAAGTTGCGGTTCCACAGCGGCTCGAAGATCGCATTGGCGAACCGCTGCACCAGCAGATCCTGCACGGTCTCCTTCCCGAGATAGTGGTCGATCCGGTAAACCTGCTGCTCGGCGAACACGCCGCGAATGGCGGCGTTGAGCGCCACCGCCGAGGCCAGGTCCTTGCCGAAGGGCTTTTCAATGATGACCTTGGAATGTAACGGCGTGTCCCGGTGCACCGCCGCCAACCCGCACGCCCCGAGCTGCTCGATGATCGGCGCAAAGACCGAGGGCGGGGTCGACACATAGAAAATCCGCTGCAGATCCCGCCCGAGCTGGCGCTCAAGTTCCGCCAACTGGGCCGCCAGCCGCTGGTAGGCCGCCGGCTCGTCGTACCCACCCGCCACATAGGCGGTCCGCGCTGCCACCCGGGCCCAAACCTCCGGCTCTGGCTCCCGCCGCGAAAACTCCTTCACCGCCGCCGCCGCCGCCGCCCGGAACTCGCCGTCGGCCATCACCTTACGACCAAAGCCCACCAGGTGAAAATCCGCCGGGAGCAGGTTGTCGTGGCTCAGGTTGTAGACCGCCGGGAGGAGCTTGCGGGCAGTGAGGTCGCCGGACGCTCCGAAGATGACCACCACCGTAGGAGGTGCGCCGCGGTGCTTGCTGAGGCCCTGCAAAAAGGGATGACGCCCGGAATCGGCCATACAATCCCCATCTCCCGCGCCCAGGCACTCCGGGGCAAGGCAAATGCCGTCCGAAGGGTCATTTCGAGGGCGCCACCGGAGCCTGGCTCCGACCGTCTGCGGACTGAGGCTCCTGCCCTATTTTTTTAGTGCAAAGGTCTTTCGAATGGGGGGTATCCACACTTGCTACCAACGACGGTTCACTCACCGGCGTCCGCGACTTAAATTCAAAATTCTGGCCCCAGGACCCCTTCCCGACCCCAGGGCCTCATCCCGCTCCGGCCGCCCGTCGCCCTCCGCCGACGTGCACCGTGCTGGCGGCAGCTTGCCAAATTCCGGCGTTTGGCCCGAAGTCGCCGGCGTGAACTGGTACTGCCTCCACACCAAGCCCAAACGCGAAGCGGCGGTGGCGGAATACTGCGCCACCTCGCTCGGGCTGGAGACCTATCTGCCTCGCCTCCAACAGCACCGCACCATCCGCCGCGTGCGCCGGCTGGTCACCAGTCCGCTCTTCCCGCGCTACCTCTTCTGCCGCCTCGACCTCGGCACGCATTATCGCGCCGTCCGCTACGCCCCGGACGCCCTTGATCTGGTCCACCTCGGCAGCGGACCCGCCGCGGTTCCGGATCCGCTGATCGGGGACCTCCGGACCTGGGCGGGCGGCGACGGCGATCTGCTGCGTCTACCGTCGCCCTTGCGTCCGGGCGACAGCGTTGAAATCACCGATGGCCCGATGCGCGGGCTGTCCGCGGTGATTCTCCGTGCCGAGGACGAAAAGGACCGGGTCGCGATTCTGCTCTCCGCCCTGCAATCCGGCATTCCCGCGACCATCAGCCGCACGCAGCTCCGCAAGGTCTGAGCCGGGGATGGTTTGATGTCGCCGGACACGGTTCGGTGTAGCCGGGGAATCGTTCCCCGGGCAGGCCGGTCGAAACCCTTTTCCTGCTTCCCGGTGCAGCAGGCATTGCGTTCCCGCCGTCCGGGGCGGCGCGCCCCGGCTACATCGAGCCGAGGTACTTGCGACTGCTCCCATCACGAACCCACACGGTTCGGTGTAGCTGGGGCGCGTCGCCCCGGCCGTGACCGACAAAATCCAATTCCGCCCGCGGCAGGATCCCTCCGCCGCACTCGGTACCGACTGCAAATCACCGGGGCGGCGCGCCCCGGCTACATCGAACCACCCTATACCATCAGTTGTATGCTCCCGCTCGCTCCTGAGCCATACGCCATCGAGTTGCCGTAGCCGCCCCCTCCCTCGGGCGACGGCTTCGCGCCGCCTAGCCGTCCCGCAAAGCAAGTCATTTTCGTTACCCGCCGACGGAAAAATCCCCCCGGCCCGCCGACCACGCCCTACGCAATGCCACGCACGCTCGATGTGCGTTTTCCCCCTTCCCCTCCCGTGGACAGCCCCCCGCCCACCC
>JBILWD010000173.1:0-7947 GCA_044370095.1 Opitutaceae bacterium
GGCCTCGCGGGCCTCGAGGCCCCCGCGTTCGTCGACGAAACCACCGCCCGCCTGCTGCAGCGTCTCCTCGCCGCCCCCGACACCGTAGCGGCCACGCTGCCGCTGGTGGCGAAGTGGGACCGCACCGGCCAACTCGCGGCCGGCGCGGAGGCCGTCACCCGCCAGATGCTCCGCGATCTCGCCGACGCCGCCCAGCCGGGCCCGCGCCGCGGGGAGCTCGCCGCTAGCCTCCTCGCCTTCCCGCGCACGCGCGCGGACGCGCTCACCGTGCTCGGCGACCTGCTCGCCGCGCCCGCCACCCCGGCCCCGCTGCGCACGGCGGTGGTGCAGGCGCTCGGCGGTGCGCCGGGCAAGGATGCGGACGCCGTCCTCGTGGCCGCGTTCCGCGCGACCCGCTCGCCCGGCGTCTTCGACCAGATCGTGCGGCGGCCGGACTCGGCCCTCGCTCTCGTCGAAGCCATTAAGGCCGGCGCGGTGCCCGTTGCCGAAGTCGGACCCGGTAACCTCGCGCGCCTGCGGACGCACCCCAACCGCGGCGTCGCCACGGCGGCGGCGGGCCTGACCGCGGCGGCGGGCACCGGCGAGAAGGACACCCTGATCAGCCAGCTGATGCCGGAGGTCACCAAGGCGGGCGACGTCGCGAACGGGCGGGCCGTGTTCACCGCCGCCTGCGCGATCTGCCATAAATACGGCGATGTGGGCGTGCGGGACGTCGGTCCCCCACTGGCGGGCATCGGCAGCAAGAGCCCCCTCGAATTGCTCACGCACATCGTGGACCCGAACCGGCAGGTGGAGCCGAACTACTGGCAATGGAACCTCACGACGCGAAAGGGCGAAACCCTCGTCGGTGTGATCGTGGCCGAGACCGGCGCGAGCCTGACCCTGCGCAATCAGGGCGGGGACACCGAGGTGCGCCTGGCGGACATCGCCAGCCGGGAGAACACGCGCCGTTCGCTGATGCCGGAAGGCCTCGAGGGCCTGGGCGCGGCCGGGCTGCGCGACGTGATCGCGTACCTCGCGGCCTCGAGCGCGCCCGCACCCGCGGCCGGCGCCGCGGCACCCGCGCCGACCAAGAAGGGCGGCGGGGGCAAGGCGAAGAAGGTGGCCGCCGCGACTCCGGCGAACGCGCCCGCCGCGGCCGCGGTCGCCGCCCCGGTGGGCGACGGGCCAAAGGAGGGCGGCAAGAACGACCGGCCCCTCCCGCCGACGGAGCCCGTGCGCTGGGAGGCGGGCAAGACCCGCGTCCTCCTCATCGGGGGCGGCAGCTCGCACAAGTTCACCGAGTTCTTCGGGGTGACCGACAGTACGACGCTGCGGGCGGCCGGCTTCACCGTGCATTACACCGAAGACCGCGACCAGGCGGCCGCGGTGCTGCCGGAGGCGGATGTCGCGGTGATCAGCGTGAACCGGATGTTCTTCGACACCCCAGCCTACCGGCAGGCCGTGTTCGCGTTCGCCGCGGCCGGCAAGGGCATCGTGATGCTGCACCCGGGCACTTGGTACGCGTTCCAACGCTGGCCCGAGTTGAACGCGCGCCTCGTGGGCGGCGGTTCCCGCGGGCACGACAAGCTCGGGCCCTACACCGTGCACGTGCGCCAGCCGGCGCATCCGGTGATGCGGGGCGTGCCCGCGAGCTTCGAGGTGATCGACGAGCTCTACTATGTGAATGCCGAACCGGAGAAAATCCCGGCCGGCACCGCGCCGATCGAGGTGCTCGCGGAGAGCTCGCCCTCGCAGAAGTTCCAGCGCGCGCACCCCGTCGCGTGGGTGACCCGGCACGAGCGGGCGCGGGTGGTCGGCATCACCCTCGGCCACGACGAGCGGGTGCACGACCACCCGGCGTTCCGGACGCTCCTGACCAACGCGGTGCGCTGGGTCGGCGGGAAGTGAGCAGCCGGTGGGTCGGTAGGACGGTGGACGAATCCACAGACGAGAAGCCGGCGGCCAAGTGTGGCCGGGGATAAAATCCCCGGCCTCGCCCAGCCGGGCGGGTCCGAATCCGCGGCAACTGCCGCGGCCACACCGCGGCTCAGAACTCCAGCGTCGTCGTCAGGCGGTAGCTGCGGGGCTCGTTGAAGTAGATGCGGCGTACGCCGGTGTAGGTGTCGTTGTAGCGGCCGATGTTGGCCAGGTACGAGTTGGACACGTTGCGCACGTTCAGCTGCACGGTCGCGTTGACGCGTGACCCCGGCACCCGAAAGCGGTGCCCGGCGAAGGCGTCGCCGAGGAGCGACTCGTTGCCCCAGTAGACGTAGCCGGAGGGCTTGTCCCAGCTGAGGAAGTTCTTGCCGTTGTAGCGCACGGAGCCGCCGATGAACACGCCCTTGAGGCGGCCCTCGCTGAAGCGGTAGCGAGCGGTGCCGTTGGCCTTGTGCGGACGCGAGCCGAAGGGCGAGTTCTGGCGGTCGACCTGGAAGTCGAGCTCGCTGTAGAGCTCACGCGCGGCGGTCTCGAGCGTCGCCAGTTCGGTCGGGTTGCCCGCGAGGAGCCGCCGCCACTCGGGCACGCGGGTGTCGAAGAACGCGAAGACCTCCGTGAAGAAGTTCTGCCGCTTGCGCTCGGAGTGCGCGTAGCTCGCGCGCAACGTGAGGTTGCGCGTGGGGTTCGCGACGACCTCAACCTCCACGCCCTTGGTGAGCACGTCGATCGTGGCCGAGGTCCAGGTGATCGCCTGGCGGTCGTAGTCGGCCTGGCTGATCTTCCCCGCGGACAGCAGGGCGCCGAGCATCGTGGTGAGGTTGTCGACGCCGAGGGCGTTGCTGCCGGGCAGAATCGGCGAGTCGTTGAGCTGCTCCGTCTGGTACCACGTGGCCCGGACGAACAGGCGGTCGTCGCCCAGCACATCGAACATGAAGCCCAGGTCGCGGCCGCGGCCCTCGGTGGGTTCGGGGACGTCACCAGTGGGGAGCACCGTACGGTCGAAGCGGGGCTGGCCGTTGTTGCGGGAGGCGTTCCAGAAGAGCGAGAGGCGGCGATGGGCGTGGAGCACGGCGCCCGCGGTGAAGGTCGTGGGCGTGTACTCGTGACGGACGTAGCGGCCGTCGAAGTACCACTCGCCCACCGAGACCAGCCGCGACTTCACGCGGGGGTCGTTGGGGTCGAGGACGCGAGCCTCCTGGGCGTTGCGGAAGGTGATCGCATCGCGGCGGGCGCCGAGGGTGGTGACGAGCCGCTCGCGGAACCAGAAGCTCTGGGCGGCGAACATCAGGGAGGTGATCTCCTTGAGCGAATGGGTGTTGGCGCGCGCCCGCGAGGCGTAGGCGCTGGAGTAGCGCTTGCCGTTCCAGGTGAAGGGCGCGAGCGGCAGGCTGCCGTCGCTGCCGTACCAGGTGCGGTAGTCGGCGGGGTCGACGTAGTTGCGGCGCGTCACCTTGTTCTGGTCGCCCTCCGCGTTGGTGGCGTTGGTGATGGGCGTGTTGGTCTCGTCGACTAAAATCTCGTCGCGCCAGCGGCGGAGGCGGTCCTGCTCGGAGCGTTCCGCGAGGCCGGCGATCCGGTGGCGCCCGAACCAGCGCTGGGCGCGGCCGCCCTCCCAGGCGAGGCTCGCCCGGTAAATCTCGTTGTCGGTGACGATCCAGTCCTTGAACCAGTTGGACTCGAGGTAGAGCTGGCCCGCGTGCGGGTTGGGCACGGTCGCTGCGGAGCCATCGGGGGCGGGCAGGGTGAGGTTCGGGTCCGCGCGGAGGGTGCCGCCGGCGACCGCAAGCCCATGGGCCTCGACGTCGTTGCGGTTGCGGAACCACGCGAGCTCGAGGCTGAACTGGGCGGGCAGGCGCTGCTGGACGATCACCTGGCGCGAGTTGAACGTCTGGTGGCGGACGCCGCCGGGGCCGGTGAGGTTGTAATCGTAGGGGGAGACCGAGGGGGGCAGGAGCGTCTCCACGCCGAAGCGGCCGACGGACTGGAATTCGCCGCGGAAGTTGGTGACGAGGCCCGTCTGCTGGCTGAAGGTGAAGCGGTTGTTGGTGGCGCTGAAGCGGGCCGTGCCGGAGCCGGCGGGGACGGCCGTGCCGTCGAAGACGCGGCGGCCGCCGTCCCACCACGCGGTGACCTGGTCGGCGGCGTTCCAGCCCATCGTGAGGCTGTTGTCCATGTGCCCCTTCTCGAACGAGACGTGGACGGTGGTGTGGCGGAACGGCTGGTAGGCGGCGGCGAGGCTCCAGCGGGCTTGGTCGGTGAAGTCCCAGTAGCGCCAGCCCTGGCTGTTCTGGTAGAGCCCGAGGAGGCGGAGGGAGAGTTTCCGGGGGAGGAGGACCTGGTTGTGGTCGGCCTCGTAGCGCTCGTAGGCCCAGGAGCCGAGCATGGCCTTGAGGGTGGTGCGGGTACGCTGGAGGTTGGCGCGCTTGCCGGAGAGGGAGACGAGGCCGCCGGCCTGGCCGAGGCCGAAGAGGATCGAGTTGGGGCCGCTGGCCACCTCGGCGCGCTCCACGTTGTAGAGATCGACGGGGATGCTCGACTCGACGAAGTCGCGGGAGGCGCCGGCGGGGGAGCCGCGCATCCGGAACTGGTAGTCGTTGCCGTCGGCGCCGCGGCCCTGAGGGTTGTTGAAGCCGGCGTTGGAGTCCTCGACGTCGATCTCGATGTTGGTCGCGTGGGCCATCATCTCCTCGAGGTTGGTGGCGGCGATGTCGGCCAGGAACTCGGGGGTGAAGGCGGCAACGGCGGCGGGCGTGTCGCGCAGGCGGGAGTTGAGGCGGCTGCCGCTGGTGGTATTGGCGGCCTGGTAACCGACGTCGTTCTCGGCGCGCACCTCGAAGGGAGAAAGTTCGACCACGGGGCGTTCCGGATCGGCCGGGCGCGGGGCGGCGGGGGCGGTCTGCGCGGCGAGCGCGGCCGGAAGCAGCAGGGCAAGCGCCGCGGCGGCGCGGCGGGAGGCGGGGGTTTGCATGGCGGGGAGTTGGACCGGGAGCGTGGCCCCGGCCCCGCCGCAGGCAAGCCGGCGCCGCGGGCTCGCTTGACCCCGCTCCGCGGTTTCGTGTGCTCCGGCGGATGGATGCCCACGCCCGCGCTCGCCAGCTGATCGACGCCGCCCACGCCGCGGACCCGCAGCGCGCGGCGGACGGTCGCGCGGCCGAGTTGGTCTACGCGGACCGGATGGAAACCTGGGTGGAACGGCTGGTAGCGCCGGCGACCCCCGCGCTCCGCCTCGCCGCACGCGCGCAGCACCTCGAGCGCTGGCTGGTCCCGCGGACGACCTTTCCCGAGGGGCGCGCGGGCTACCTCACGTGGCGCCGGTCGCTCTACACCCGCCAGGCGGAGCGCGCGCGGGAACTGCTGCTCGCCGCGGGCGTCGACGCCGCCGAGGCGGCCGACGTGGCGACGTGGGTCTCGAAGACCGGCCTGCGCACCAACCTGGGCACGCAGGCGCTCGAGGATGCGGCGTGCCTCGTGTTCCTCGAGAACGAGATCGGCGCGTTCGCCGCCCGGCACGCCGACTACCCGCGGGAGAAATTCGTGGATATTCTCCGCAAGACCTGGCGGAAGATGAGCCCCGCGGCGCAGGCGGCGGCGACGGCGCTGCCCCTGCCGGACGGGATCGCCGACCTCGTGCGCGAGGCGATGTGCTGACCCGACTTGTCGCCGCGCGCTCCCCACGCCAACTTCCCGCGCCTTTCCCCATGCTCCGGAAAATCCTCCTCGGCCTCCTCGTCCTGTTTCTCGGCGCCCAAGCCTTCCGGCCGGAGAAAAACCTCTCCGCCGCGCCCGCGACATCGGACCTGCTGGTGAAGCACCCAGCCCCCCCGGCGGTCGAGCGAATGCTGCGCTCCGGCTGTTACGACTGCCATTCGGAGAACACCCGCTACCCGTGGTACGCCGAAATCCAGCCGCTCGGCTGGTGGCTCGACCAGCACGTCCGCGACGGCAAGCGCGCGCTCAACCTCTCGCTCTTCGGGGAATGGCCCGCGAAACGGCAGGCCTCGCGCCTCGAGGAGATGGTCGATACGATCGCGCAGCGCGAGATGCCCTTGCCCTCCTACACCCTAGGTCATCCCGAGGCGAAGTTCACCGACGCGCAGATCCAGGAGCTCAACGGCTGGCTGGAGGCGCTGCGGGACAAGGTCGCACCCGAGGAGTAAGGCGGCGCTCGGGCGCGCGGGCTTGCCGGGACGGCCGCGTTGGCGCTTGCTACGACGTCCCCCACCCCAATGCGTTCCCGCCCCGCCCTCGCTCTGGCCGTCGCCCTGCTCCTGCCGTCCCTGCTGGCCGCCGCGAATCCCGCGCCCGCCGCCCGCCGGCCCAACCTCCTGATCGTGGTCGTCGACGACCAGTCGCCCTTCGACCTGAAGGCCTACGATCCCGCCTCGGTCCTGCGTTCGCCGGAGCTGGATCGGCTCGCGGCCCGCGGGATAGTGATCGAAGGCGCCTACCATATGGGCGCGTGGGTCGGGGGCGTCTGCACGCCTTCGCGGCATATGATGATGAGCGGGCGCACGGTGTGGCACATCCCGGACGGGAGCGGGCGCGGCGCCAACCCCCACTCGGACAACCCCGCGCTCGTGCCGCCCGACCTGCCGGACCATACCCTCGCCGCGGTCTTCAACCGCGCGGGCTACGCCACGATGCGGACCTGCAAGGTGGGCAACAGCTACGAAGCCGCGAACCGCCTGTTCCAGGTGCGGCGCGACGCCACCAAGCGGGGCGGCGACGATGCCTCCGGCTCGGCCTGGCACGCCGAGCAGGTGCTCGCCTATCTCGGCGAGCGCGAGACCGCCCGCGACCAGCGGCCGTTTCTGATCCACTTCGGTTTCTCCCACCCGCACGACACCCGCGACGGCAAGCCCGAGCTGCTCGCGCAGTACGGGGCCACCAACCACACCGACCCCGCGCAACCCCCCGCCGCGCATCCGCGCCAGCCACCCCTGCCCGCCAATTACCTGCCCGCCCACCCGTTCCCCCACGGCCACCCCGGCCTGCGTGACGAGGTCGCCGTCAGCGGGGTCTGGGAGCGCCGCGACCCCGCCACGATCCGCAACGAGATCGGCCGCCAGTTCGCCTGCAGCGAGAACATCGACACCCAGCTCGGCCGCGTCTTCCGCCGGCTCGAGGCGATGGGCGAGCTGGAACACACCTACGTCTTCTACACCGCCGACCACGGGATGGCCATCGGTCGCCACGGCCTGCAGGGGAAGCAGAACCTTTACGAGCACACGTGGCGCGTGCCTCTGCTCGTCCAGGGCCCCGGGATCCGCCCCGGTTCCCGCGCCCAAGGCAACGTCTACCTCAGCGACCTCCTGGCCACCTACTGCGACCTCGCCGGCATCCCGCCGCCCGCCACCAACGAGGGCCGCAGCTTTCGCCCCGTGCTCGAGGGCCGCGCCGCCACCGTCCGCGACACCCTCTACGGCGTCTACTGCGGCGGCACCCGGCCCGGCGTGCGCGCCGTCCGCCACGGCGACTGGAAACTCGTCCAACACGACGTCCTCGACGGCAAAGTGCGCGAGCTCCAGCTCTTCAACCTCCGCGAGAATCCCGACGAGTTCCTCGCCGCGCACCACGACCCGGCGGTAGTCGCGCTAACCGGCCGCCGCCCCGCCCCGCACCAGGTGAACCTCGCCGGCGACCCGCGCCACGCGGCCAAGCTCCGCGAGCTGCAGGCGCTGCTCCTCGCCGAGATGCGCCGCCACGACGACCCCTTCCGCCTCTGGGACCAGCCCGCCGACGGGCTGACCCCGCCCGCCCCGCCCCGCGAGACGCCGCGCGCGAAGGGCAAGGCCAAGACCGGAGAGTGAGCCAGATGCGACCGCGCGTCAGATCGAATACTTCGCGCGCACATCCTCCGGGATCGGCGTGGCGCGGCCGGTCGCGAGCGTGACGAGCGTGTAGTCGCAGGCGCCGTCGCACACGCGCTTGCGCAGCGGCAGCTTCTCGATCTCGAAGGCGACGCGACAGCCGGTCGCGGTGAAGTGCTCGATCCAGCAGCGGACCACCATCCGGTCGCCCCAGCCG
>JBILWD010000174.1:0-7943 GCA_044370095.1 Opitutaceae bacterium
AGCTGGCACAACATGAAGGGCGCAGCGCTGAACGCCATCCCCCGGCTCCAGGGCCGCTTCTTCTGGTCGCAAATCCTCGCCGCCCGGAACACCGGGGCCGAGATGCTTTACGTCGCGATGTTCGACGAGGTCGACGAGGGCACCGCCATCTTCAAGGTGACGAATCATCCGCCCACCGGCCCCGGCGAGGGCGTGCAGTTCGCGACCTACGAAGGCCTGCCCAGCGACCACTACCTCCGGCTCACCGGGCTCGCCGGCCCGGTCCTCCGCGGCGAGCTCCCGGCGGGCGAGGAGCCCCCCGGCCTCAAGCCGGTGGCGCCGTGAGGCCGTCGCCGGCCCGCCGACGGCACGCGAGGCGGGGGCCTTCGCAACGATCGGGCCCGGCGGGGCTCTTGGATCCCGCGACCGCCGAACCTCGCGCGAGATGGGGCTTTTCGTGAACTCCACGAAGTGCCACGGTCCCCGCGAGGCCGCTCGGGCCGCCCCTCGCCGCCTCCGGGGAAACCATCCCCGCAACCCCTCCAAGCCATGACCAAACCCCGCCTCGCCCTGACGCTTTGTCTCCTCGTGGGCCCCACGCTCGCCCAGTCGGTCGCTCCGGCGGCCCGCTCCGCCCCGGCCGCGGAGGACTCAGCCGTCGTCCTGAATCCCTTCATCGTCAGCACCGAGGCGAACAAAGGCTACTATGCCTCGGAGACCCTGTCGGGGACGCAGCTGAAGTCCCAGGTCCGTGACCTCGCCAACCCGATCACCATCCTCACCGAGGAGTTCATGCGGGACATCGGGGCCGTGAACTACGAGGAGGCGTTGGAGTTCCTGCCCAGCACGCGGGAGTTCAAGGGCGACACCTCCGATCCGGAAGCCGTTACCTCGCGCACCGGCACGCCCTTCACCGTGCGTGGCTTCCGCTCCACCTCGCTGACCAACAATTTCTTCACCAGCCGCATCAAGGTGGACAATTTCAACACCGAGACGCTGACCCAGTCCCGCGGGCCCAATTCCCTGCTCTTCGGTCTGGGCTCGGTGGGCGGAGGGCTCGACGCCACCAGCAAGGTCGGGCGCTTCAACGCTAACGGCTACGGCTTGGAGACCCGCTTTGACGGGGAAGGCTCGCGGCGCGTCAGCCTGGACGTGAACCGGATCATCATCCCCAACAAGGTGGCCCTGCGCTTCGCGGCCCTCGCCACCGATCAGCGCACCCCGCGGGAATTCCAGTACATGCGGCGAAACTCCGCCTATCTGAACCTGACCCTGCAGCCCTTCAAGGGCGCGACGATCAACCTCAACGCGGAGACCGGCCGGATCGATGAGCTGCTGCCGCGGCCCTACCTCGCCTACGACAGCGTGTCGGCTTGGCTGAACGATCCCCGGTCGCCCCTCCAGAAGGCGAACACGATCGACCTGCCGCTGGTGCAGGCCGGCACCACGGCGGCCCGCAATGCCGCCCGCAACCTCATCACCGGCGTCTCCCAGGGATTCTCGACCACCAACTATCTCGTTTACGTGATGAACGCCCCGCAGCTGGGCGTGCAGAACTGGAACTTCAAATCCCGCGGCTCGGAAGCCTTCGTCAACGGCCTCGCCCAGAGCCAGACCAGCATCTCGGGCGCCACCCGCGTGCCGGGCGTGAACTTCCCGTTGGACACGATCGTCTCCGGACCTTCGGACTACTTTGACACCACGTACGACAAGTTCTCGGCCTCGTGGCAGCAGCAGGTCCTGCGTCACACCTTCCTCGAATTGGCCGGCGCCCTCGAGCACTCGAAGAACGAGGACTGGCAGCCGGTCTCGCGCGGCGACTACGAGGTCTTCATCGACAACAATTACTATCTGCCGACGCAGCTGGCGGCGAACAACCCGGATCCCACCAAGCCGCTCAATCCGTACTTCGGCGTGCCGTACCTCGAGTCCAACAGTACGCTGCAGAACCGCAGCACGACGATGAAGCAGTACCGGGCATCGCTGACCCGGCAGTTCGATCTCAGCGGCTTCGAGCCGCTCAAGGGCTTCGATCTCGGCCGGTTCACGGCCCTCGCGTTCCACTATTACCGGCACGTGGACAGCTTCTTTCAGCAGCCCGAGGAAATGACGACGACGTCGGTGCTGGCCTCGGGGCTGCTCTCGGACACGCAGAACCAGATCCGCCGCCGCTATTATCTCACGCCGGGCCAGCCGGTGACGTTTCCGGCCTTCACGCCGGACCAGGCCACGATCCGGCAGACGGGCAATCCGGCGGTTCCCGGGAGCGTCTTCCCCACCGTGAATTCGGCCTTCCTCCATCGCCTGAATCCGGTGTACGCGCCCGAGACCACCAAGTCGTACGCCGCGATCGGCCAGTGGGAATTGTTCTCCCGCCGGCTGATCCTCACCGGCGGCATCCGCCGCGACGACCTCAGCTCCCGCAACTTTGTCTTCGCGCAGGATCCCGTCACGCGGCTCTTCCTCGGCAAGGGACAAGGGGCGTTTGCCCCGGCGACCACGTCGTCGGTCACTAACACCAACTACGGCGCCGTGGTGAAGGTCACGCCCTGGCTCGATGCCTTTGCCAACACGGCCACGAACACCGTGGGCGCCGGCGGCACCAACTACGACATCTTCAACCGGACGCTGCCCAATCAGGAGGGCACGGGATACGATTTCGGGCTGCGGGGCTTCTTCCTCGGCGACCGGGTGATCCTGAAGCTCAACTATTTCAGCAACGAGCTCACGAACCGGATCTCGAATCCGCTCCGGGATGGCGCCATCGGCGTCGAGATGGCCCGGCAGAACGGCTATGTCGAAAGGTTCCTCGAGGGGATGGTGCTCAACGGATTCGGCAGCCGGGTCGCCGGGGCGCGACGCTTCGCCGATTACCCGGGCAACGGCCTCTGGACGGACGTGGAGTCGGACCTGACGAAGGGCTATGAGATCGAGGCGACGCTCAATCCCACGAAGCAGATCCGCGTCCTGTTCAACGTCTCCTACAACGACTCGGTGTTGAACGAGACCTACCAGTTCACCCGCCCGTGGTACGAGCAATACGTCAAACCCGTCCGGGACGACGCGGCGATCCGGTCGATCATCGCCAACCCCGCGTTCAACGCCACGCGGGCCATCGGCGACTACATCACGGGGATCGAACGCCGGCTGAACTACCACGAGGCGCAAGTCGGCGGGGCCCGGCTGCGCGGCAACAACTGGCTCGTGAACCTCGTGGGGAGCTACGCCTTCGACCAGGGCCCGCTGCAGGGCACGCGCGTCGGCGGCAGCGCGCGCTGGCGGGATGCGCCGACGATCGGCTACCCGGAGCGGGGCGGGAGTTTCGATGTCGCGAACGCCTTCAGCGGCAAGGACTCCCTGGTCACGGACGCCTTCGTGAGTTACGCCTGGCGACAGAAACTGCGGGAGCGAAACCTGAATTGGACGGCTTCCCTCCGGGTGCGGAATCTCCTGAACGACGATGAGGCGATTCCCGGCGGCGCGGTCGACAACGGCAGTGGCCGGCCGCACCTCCTCCAGCGGATCTACCAGGCTCCCCGGACCTATGAGCTATCGGCCGGCGTGAGGTTCTGACCCGCCGGAGCCGCGTTCCTTGGGTTCGCAGCTCCCGGTTCGCCCGGCGAACCCCGCCGTGGATTTCACCCCCTCGAACCACACCCCTTTGCCCCATCCCTATTATGCGCCCGGTCTGCCGCTCCCCGCGTCGGTTCCTCACGACGCTGACCGCGTCCCTCGTCGTGGCGTGGGCTGCCCCGAGCCAGGCCGCGACTGAGCCGCGGCCGCCCAACATCGTCGTCATCCTCGCCGATGACTTCGGCTACGGCAGCCTCGGGGCCTACGGGGCGGATCCGGCGCTCGTGCGCACACCGAACCTCGATCGCCTCGCGCGCGAGGGCCGGCGTTTCACCCACGCGTACACGCCGTCGTCCGTCTGCACGCCGACCCGCTACGCGCTCGTCACCGGCCGTTATTGCTGGCGCACGTCGCTCAATCACGGCGGCGTCGCCAACACGCTCGATCCGCTCCTGATCGAGACCTCGCGCCCGACGATTGCCTCCCTGCTGAAGAAACACGGCTACGCCACCGGGTTCGTCGGCAAGTGGCACCTCGGGTATGGCACGGCACCCCGCGTCGACTACACCCGGGAACTGAAGCCCGGTCCGCTCGAGCTCGGCTTCGACTACCAGTTCGCCGTGCCGCAGAATCACAACGACATCACGCGGGTCTTCGTCGAGGACCACCGCGTGTTCGGCCTGCGCTCGGCCAAGCTCACGCCCGCTCCGGGCAAGCTCGGCCTGGATGCCCCGGAGCGGGACGACCCGCAAACGATGGGTGCGCTCACGGATCGCGCCGTGGCTTGGCTGGAAAAACAGGCCGGCGGGGCCGCGCCCTTCTTCCTCTATTACGCCCCGGTCGCCGTCCACGAGCTGATCACGCCGTCGGCCGAAAGCCGCGGCTCCAGCCCGGCCGGTGCGTACGGCGACTTCATCCACGACCTCGATCGCAGCGTCGGGCGCATCCTCGCCGCCCTCGAGAAGCAGGATGCCCTCGGGCAAACCCTAATCGTGTTCACCAGCGACAACGGCGGCGTCGTTCACCCCGGGAGCAAGGCGGGCGCCAACCAGGTCGCGATGGACGCCGGCCTGAGGATCAACGGCGCGTTGCGGGGCGGCAAACACGACATCTGGGAAGGGGGCTTCAGGGTGCCATTTCTGGTCCGCTGGCCGGGCCGCGTGCCTGCCGGCACCACGAGCGACGCGCTGATCGGCGTCGTGGATCTTTTCGCCACCGTCGCCGCGATCGTCGGTGAAACACCGCTCGACCGCGCGACCACTGCGCCGGACAGCGTCAACGTTCTGCCTGCCTGGCTCAGCCCGTCCTCCGCGCCATCGCCCCGGGGTGATCTCATCCTGCAAAGCGCGAACGGGGTCTACGCGATCCGCAGCGGGCCGTGGAAGTGGATCGAGGGCGTGCCGCTCGCGCCCAAGGGGAAGAAGGCTCCGGCGGCCACCGGTCCGAAGGCGGACCAGTTCCGGCCGCGCCTCGTGAACCTGGCGGACGATCCCGGCGAGACGCAGGACGTCGCCGCGGCGCACCCCGAAATCGCCCGGCGCCTCGCCGACACCCTGCGCCGGCATCGCGCCCAGGGTTTCAGCCGGGACTGAGCCGGCCCCGGGCCCGACGGGCGAGGACGGGGTCAGGTCCGGATTCCGGACCATCGCGTGGAGGCCGGCGGATCCGGGTGGCCGGCCGGCGCCCTTACCCTCACACCCAAAAGCCGCGTGTACTTCGGCGCGGCAGAGGGCGAAATTCAGCCCCCAGACGGTCCCCATCAACCCAGCCCAAGCTGTCCGGATTCCGGACCTGACCCCGTCGAACCTCTCTGAACCCCGCAACCCTCCGCGGTTGAGATCCGGCGGCGGGGGCGGGCGTTCCCACGAGGTGGCCCTCAAGGGCGGTTCCGGCTGCGGGCCTGCGCCAGCATCCACGCGTGGAGCTCGTCGGTGCCGTAGGCGTCGTCCCAGCAGTTGTGGGGCACGTTCGGGTATTCGGTGTAGCGGGCGTTGGCCCCGGCCTTTTGGAGGGCGGCGGCCATCGCGCGGTTGGCCTCGACGGTGGCGGGCTGGTCCTTGTCGCCGCAGAAGTTCCAGATCGGGAGGCGGGCGGCGGCGAAGGCCGGCGCGAGGGCGGCGTCGGGGCGGGCGCACATCGGCACGATCCCGGCCCAGGCGGAGGGATCCTTGGCGGCGATGCTCCAGGTGCCGGCGCCCCCCATCGAAATGCCGGTGAGGATCACCCGGTCGGGGTCGGTGCCGAATTCCTGCTGGGCCTGCCGCAGCATGCCGAGGGCCCACTGCGCATCGGGGCCGTCGGCCTGCCAGTTGGCGCCGGGCCGGCACTGGGCGAGCACGACCACGAAGGGGTACTTCGCCTTGCGCTTCCAGAGCGCGGGCCCGATTCCGACCATCATCTGGTCGAGGTTGTTCACGCCGCGTTCGCCGGAACCGTGGAGGAAGAGCATCACTGGCGGCTTCGTGCCGGGCGGATTCGCCGCGGCGCCCGGGATGAAGACGATGAAGGGGAGGCGGCCGCCATCCGTATCGGTGAAGACGCGCGTCTGGAAGCCGCCCGGCGGGTTGGCGGGTGAGGCAGCCTTCTTTTCCGCGGCCCCGAGGACGGCCCCGGCCAGCAGGCCAAGCAGACAGGCGAGGAAGGCAGGGCGAGGTAGGGTTGCCATGGTCCGAGCCTCGGGAGGTGGCGGCTCCACGCCAACGCGATAATCAGGCCGACCCGACGGGCGGAGCACCCCGAGGTCGGAGCCGCCGCCGGGCCGCGATCCCAAGTCCCCGGACCCACACCGTCGATGGTCACCCGGAATTTTCGAACGGATCCGATCAGTCACTCCGCGCCTTGAGCGCGCAATGGTGGGCCGACTGGGATTCGAACCCAGACTCAAAGGATTATGAGTCCTCTGCTTTAACCGTTAAGCTATCGGCCCCCGCGCGCAGGGTGGGCGCCGCGGCCGAGCGGTGTCAAACCGGCGCCTCCTCCCCTCACCGCAACAGCGCGTGCACCGCCCCGATCACCCGCTCCTCCACGTCCTCCGCCAGCCGCGTCGGCAACCCGTAAAAGTCCATCGCCCGCTCCGCCTCGTACCCGCCCTCCGCCAAAATCCGCCGCGAGGGAATATAGCACGGCACCGCATTCGCATACGCGTTCACCCACACGCGGTCCGGCCCCAGCTCCCGCTTCAGGCGCACCGCATAATCCGCCACCACCTCGCCCCCCAGAAATACCATCGCGAGCTCGCCGCCAAACCGCCACGCCTGTACCGGATACCCCACCGCCACCGGCAACGCCCGCCCGGCATCCAGCTCCGCCAGGAACTTGCGCGCCGGGTACGCCGTCATCGGCGGCTGCGTGAGCCGCGCCTCCAGCTCCGCCCGGGTCACCGCGCGCGCGAGGGGCAATTCGAGGCGCTGGAACCGCGCGGCGGTCACGGCCCCAAGCGGACGCAGCGGCCCGGCGAGCAACCGCCCAACCTCCGCCGCGATCGTCGCCCCATGGCGCGCCACCTCGGGCAACCCGCGCGGCTGCGGATCGGCATCCGCCCCGCACCCAATCGCCACCAAAGCCACCGCCCCCGGATGCGCCGCCTCAAGCCGACCCGCCGCGTCGCCGGCCCAGTCCGGGTGCACATAGTTGTCCCCGCCCTTCAGGGTCGTGCAGTGGCAGGCATAGTTGAGCAACAGGGCCCGGACGCCGCCGCCCGGCCCCGCCGCGCGTAGGACGGGCAGGTCGTGGTCCACTACCCCACCGGGTTGGTCGGTGTAACCCACGTGCCGGCCCTCAATGACTTTCCGCCGGTTGACGGCGAACCCGACCCGGCCGCGCGCCCAACCGAGTTCCGCTGGCTGCCGGGCGGCGAGGGCGGCGCGCGCGACCTCGACCAGCTTAGTCCGCAGGAACGCCGCGTAGACGTCGATGCGTGCCAGCTCCTCGGGGGGCAGGTCGCGTGAGAACATAAACGGCGCCGTGCCCGCGATCACGGGCCCGTTGTGCTGGTGCGTGACGGCCAGCGCGAAGCGCGCCCGCGGCAGTGCCCGGTGCTGCTGCAGGTCCGCCAGCACACCGGCGGTGAACTCCTCCGACACCGCCAGCACCTCGGCCACCACCAGCACCACTGGGCCCTCGCCGTCGTCGCCGCCCAGGGCGAGGGCGCGGGCGCTCAGCGGTGCGACCACGCGGTCGGCCTCCGCGGGCCGGTTCGTGTAGCCGGAAAGGCGGATCGGCAACGCCGGGGTGATGTCGACGCGGGCCACGCCCACGGGCACCGGCGCGGCGGCAGCGGTGCAGGTAAGGAGCAGGGGCAGGAAACAGCGGAACAAGGGGATCATCGGGCAGGGACGAGGGGTGGGGCAGCCCCGAGCAAGCTGTGGGTGGGAATCCGGCCGGGCAACCCA
>JBILWD010000175.1:0-7928 GCA_044370095.1 Opitutaceae bacterium
CGCGCGGGGGTCACGGGCGCCGCGAAGGACGGCACCACCTCTAGTCCAAGCACGATGCCGCGCAGCACCGCCTCCACCGGGACCGGCGGGGTCTCCGGCGCGGCCGCGGGCGCGTTCCGCTGCAGCACCAAGGCAACGCGCCCGGCGGCGCGCTCCCCCTTCAGGAGGTGGGCCACCGAGCGGGTGAGGTCGTGTTGGTGGGAAAAGGACCGGGCCTCGACCAGCCAAGCCACCGTCGCATAGACCGCCGCCTGCGGACCGTTGGCGCAGCCCCACGCCGCCACCAGCAGCCAGAATGGCCAGCGGGCCGGGCGCGATTGGGCGGGGCGAGACATCGGCCGCGACGAAACCACGCGGCCCCCCGCGGTCGAGCGCATTCGCTCGCCCTCCGTCCGCGGGCCGTGCAGCGTTCCGCGCCCTCTTATGCACCCTGGTCGCCTCGCGGTCCTGTTGCCCCTCCTCCTTGGCCTCTGCGCCGCTCTCCCGCACCTGCGGGCCGCCGAGCCGACCTCGCCCCAGGCCCACTTCGGCTTCGCCATCGGCGACGACCACCACCTCGCCACCTACACCCAGACCGAGGCCTATTTCCAGAAACTCGCCCGTGAGTCCGACCGGATGCGCCTCGTCGACCTCGGCCCCACCGAGGAGGGCCGCCGCCAGTGGATGCTCGTCTGCTCCTCCCCCGCCAATCTCGCCCGGATTGACCGCCTGCGCGAAATCTCCCGACGCCTGGGCCGCGCCGAGGACGCCGACGAGGCGACCGCCCGCGCCCTCGCCGCCGAGGGCCGGGCCGTGGTCTGGATCGACGGCGGCCTCCACGCCACCGAGACCGTCGCCACCCACCAGTTGATCGAAACCGCCTGGCAACTCGCCAGCCGCCAGGATCCTGAGACGCGCCGGATCCTCGACGAGACCGTCGTCCTGCTGGCGCACGCCAACCCCGACGGCCAGGAGTTGGTGAGCAACTGGTATATGCGCCATTCCGTGCCCGCGAAGCGCTCCTACGGCGGCCTGCCCCGCCTGTACCAGAAGTATATTGGGCACGACAACAACCGGGACTTCTTCCTCGGGGCCATGAAGGAGTCCGCCAACCTCAACCGCCAGCTGTACGTCGAGTGGATCCCGCAGATCCTGTATAACCACCACCAATCCTCCCCGACCGGTACGATCGTCGCCGGTCCGCCTTACCGCGATCCCTTCAATCACGTCTACGACCCGGCGCTGGTGACGACCCTCGACGGCGTGGGCGCGGCGATGGCCCACCGCCTCCACCTCGAGGGTAAGCCCGGCTATACCCGTCTGACCGGCTCCGTGTACTCAACTTGGTGGAACGGCGGCCTCCGCACCACCGCCTACTTCCACAACATGGTCGGCATTCTGACCGAGATCGCCGGCCACCCCAATCCGATGGACATCCCGCTCATTCCGGCGCGGCTGGTGCCCAATGGCGCGAACCCATTCCCGATCACGCCGCAGCGGTGGCACTTCGCCCAGTCGATCCAATACTCCCTGAGTATGAACTACGCGGTGCTGGACTACGCCGCGCGGAACCGGGACACGCTCCTATTCGGGATCTGGCGGATGGGACGCAACGCGATCGAGCGGGGCAGCCGCGACCACTGGACGCACTACCCGCGGCGCATCGAGGCGATCCGCGAGGCCCACGCGCGCGACCAGCCCGGGGCCGCCAAGACCGAGACCAACGAGGGCGCGCGGGCCCCGGCCGCCACGCGGCTCCCGGCCAAATACTATGACGAGGTGGTGCGGCGCCCCGAGCTGCGCGACCCGCGGGGCTACATTCTCCCCGCCGACCAGGCGGACTTCCCCACCGCCGTGAAATTCATCAACGCGCTGATCAAGGGCGGCGTGACCGTGCACCGCGCGACGGCCGCCTTCACTGTGGCGGGTAAGTCCTATTCCGCCGGCTCCTATGTCGTGAAGACCGCGCAAGCTTTCCGGCCGCACGTGCTGGATCTGTTCGAACCGCAGGACCACCCGAACGATTTCCGGTACGAGGGTGGCCCGCCGATCGCACCCTATGATGCCGCCGGCTGGACGCTCGCGTATCAGATGGGCATCGCCTTCGACCGGATCCTCGACGGCTTCGACGGCCCGTTCGCCGCCCTGCCCGCGGGCGAGTTGCAGCGGCCGCCGGCTTCCGCCCTGCCCCCCTCGACGGCGGGCTGGACCCTCAGCCGCCGGGCCAACGACAGCTTCACGGCGGTCAACCGCCTCCTGCGGGCCGGCGTGGCGGTGACGGCGGCGCCGGGCGGCGATTTCCACGTGCCCGCCGCCGCTGGGGCCGCCCTCGCCTCGATCGCGCAGGAACTGGGCGTGCCGGTGCAGGCCGCCGAGGCACCGGCCGGGGCCCGCCCGCTGCGCCCGCTGCGGATCGGGCTCTGGGACCGCTACGGCGGCTCGATGCCCTCGGGCTGGACGCGCTGGATTTTGGAGCAGCACCAGTTCCCCTTCGAACTGGTGTTTCCGCCGGAGATTGATGCGGGTAACCTGCGCCAGCGCTTCGATGTGATCGTATTTCCTTCAGGCGCTGTCCCGCGGCCGGGCGTCGTCCCCAACTCGGCGGAGGCCTACGGGGACAGCAACAGCGGGGGTGGGCCCGCGCCCGCGGACGTCCCGGCCCCCTACCGCGACCGTATCGGCCGGTTTTCCGCGGCCAAGTCCGTGGACCCGCTCCGCGCCTTCCTCGAGGCGGGCGGGACGATCGTGACCGTGGGCACCAGCGGCCACCTTGCCTCGCATCTCGGCCTGCCCGTGCGGAACGCGCTCGTGGAGCGCGCGGCCGGCGCGAAGGGCGAGCGCACCCTGCCGCGGGAGAAGTTCTATATTCCCGGCAGTATCCTGCGGATGAACCTCGACCCCGCCGCGCCGGCGAACGCGGGGATGGCCGCGGAGGTGGATGTGTTCTTCGACGAGAACCAGGTGTTCCGGCTGTTGCCTGAGGCGGAGACGCAGGGCCTCCGGCGCCTCGCGTGGTTCGCCAGCGACGCGCCGCTGCGCTCCGGCTGGGCCTGGGGGCAGCAGCACCTGAAGGACGGCGTGACCGCGTTCGAGGCTCCGATCGGCCGGGGACGGCTGCTCGTCTTCACCCCAGAGATCACCTTCCGCGCGCAGGCGCAGGGCACCTTCCGGCTCCTCTTCAACGCGCTGGTCGGCGAGGCGCCCTAAAGACCGCTTAATCCGAAAAGGCGGCCGGACGCTGGAAATTCCCCCGCGGGCCGCTTTAGTCCCCTCCTATGACCCGCCTCCTGCGTCTACCCCTCGCGTTGCTGTTCCTCGCCCTGCTCTCGGCCTGCGGCCGCAAGGAGCCCGCCCCGACCCACACCGGCGGCCACAGCCACGTGGCGCCCCACGGCGGCACCTTGATCGAGCTCGGTGCCCACGCCTACAACTTGGAACTCCTGCGCGACCGCGCCGCGGGCAAACTGACCGCTTGGGTGTTGGACGGCCACGCCGAGAACTTCGTCCGCCTGCCGATCCCGGCCCTCGAGGCCGTGGCCACCGTCGGGGGCACGCCGCGGCCCCTGAGCCTCAAGGCGGTCGCGAACGCGGCCACCGGCGAGACGGTCGGCAACACCTCCCAGTTCGAGGTCCAGGCCGACTGGCTGAAGGGTCCCGAAGCGTTCACGGTAGTCGTCCCTTCCCTTGAGATCCGCGGCTCCAGTTTCAAAGAGATCAAGGCCACCTTCCCCGCGGCGGCCAAGTAAGGCCCGCGGTTGCCGCTTCAGCCTCGCGCTGCTGCTGGCGGGTGCCCTGACGGCCCGCGCGGCCGACTCCGGGCCGACGCCCACCGAGGATCCCTTGGCGGCCCTAGCGCGCGAGGTGCCGACCGTTTCCGGCTACAGTCACCTGTCCTTCGTCCAGCTGGCCGGCTTCAAGTTCCGGCCTCCGCCCCAGCCCGTTCCCACGGGAACGACGGCGCCAGATGTCCTCGCCCAAGTGCCGGCGGCGATCCGTCGCTACGATGGGCGTAAGGTGGTCCTCACCGGCTACCTCCTGCCCCTGCGGCTGGAGCAGGGCCTGGCGGTCGAGTTCTTCTTCCTCAGCAGCCCCACCCTGTGCTGCTACGGCACCGTGCCGGAGGTAAACGAATGGATGCTCGTACGGATGCGCGGCGAGGGCCTGCCGCCGGTGCAAGACGTCCCGGTGTTCCTCGCCGGGCGCCTCGCCGTACGGCCGCGCTGGGAGGAAGGCTACCTGCACGGCATCTACGAAATGGAAGGTCACGGCCTGCTGCGGGCGCCCGCCAGCCGCTAACCGCCTTTGCGGTTGAATCCCCCGGGCCTTGCCCGCTCCCTCACCTCTTATGATTCCCGTCACCGTCCTCACCGGCTTCCTTGGCGCCGGCAAGACCACCCTCCTCAACCGCATCCTCACCGAGCACCACGGGCGGAAGCTGGCGGTGATCGAGAATGAGTTCGGCGAGGTCGGCATCGATCACCAACTGGTGGTCCGCAGCGACGAGGAGCTGTTCGAGATGAACAACGGCTGCATCTGCTGCAGCGTGCGCGGGGACCTGATCCGCATCCTCGGACGACTGCTCAAGCGCAAGGACAAGCTGGATGGCATTTTGATCGAGACCACCGGCCTCGCCAACCCGGCGCCCGTCGCGCAGACCTTCTTCACCGACGACGAGATGAAGCGCTCGTTCCGGCTCGACGCGATCGTCACGGTGGTCGATGCGCGCCACGCGGGCCGGCATCTCGACGCGGATGATGAGTCGGTGAAGCAGGTGGGCTTCGCGGACGTGATTCTGCTGAACAAGACCGACCTGGTCTCCCCGGAGGAACTCGCGGCCCTCGAGGGCCGGCTGCGGCGCATCAACGCCGTGGCCCGGATCCACCGCACCGTCCAGTGCGCCGTGAACTTGGATCACGTGCTCGATGTGGGCGGATTCAACCTGCAACGCGCGGTGGACCTGGACCCGAAGTTCCTCGAGCCGGAACACCCGTTCGAATGGGCGGGCGCCTATCCCCTGCCCGCCGGCACCCACACGCTGGAGATCGGCCATTGCGATCACGCCCACGAGCCCGGCCACGTCCACTCCCACCCGGGCAATGCGGACGACCTGGACGTCGTGATTATGCCGATCACCGGCGCCCCGCCCGCGGGCGAACCGGCCACGGCCCATCCCGCGACCGCCGCCGCGGTCGGCGCGGCCGACCTCGCCTTCGCCGATTGGGAGAACCGCGTTCGCGAAGGTGAGCCCGTGCAGCCGGGCGCCACCCTACACCGGCTGCAATTGCAGGGCGGTGACGGACGCTACCCGCTGGTCGTGCGCGAGGCCGGCCTGCACCTCGTCTTCGAATCCTGCGGGCACCACCCGCTGCATATCCGCGTGGACGGGGCGACCGTGAAGCCGGCCTGGCAGCAGGACTTCCACGCGGCCCACACCCACAACGCGGCCGTGACTTCCGTGGGGATCAGCCTGCCGGGCGACCTCGACGGCAAGCGCCTCAATGATTGGATCAGCGAGCTGCTGCGCGTGAAGGGCGGCGACATTTACCGGATGAAGGGCGTGCTGGCCGTGAAGGGCACCCCGAAGCGGCTGGTGTTCCAGGGGGTCCATATGCTGTTCGACGCAACCTTCGACCGCGAATGGAAGCCCGGCGAGGCCCGCACCAATACGCTGGTGTTCATCGGCAAGAACCTGGAACGGGCGAAGCTGACCGAAGCCTTCAAGGCCTGCCTAGCCTGAGTGGGCGGCCGCGGGTCAGGAGCGGCAGGCCAGCACGTAGACGGCCCCCCGCTCGGTCCCGATCGCCAGAAAGGCATCGTCCGGGCTCCACGCGAGCCTCGTCGCCGGACTCGGCATCCGTACGGTCGCCCGCAACGGCTGCCGCCGCTCAGGGCTCCACAGCTGCACCGCCCCGTCCGCGCTCCCGGTGGCGAGCAGGCCGTGGGTATTCTGAAACCGCACGGCACAGACCGGAGCCTCGTGCGGCAGCATCACCGGCTCGCGCCCCTCCGGCCCCGCCCCAGCGCAGTCCCACACGCACGCGTCGCGGCCACCGCTCGTCGCCAGCCAGCGGGACGCATAATCGAAGGTCAGGAACTTCACCTTCCCCTCGTAGCCGCTCATGTGGAACTCGAGATCCTGCTCCGGAATCCACAGGTGCACGCTCGGATCCTGGTTGCCCGAGACCAGCCAGCGCCCATCGGGCGACCAGACCAAGGCGTGGATGCCATTCTGGTAGACGAGTTCCTTCTGCCGCAGACCGTCGTCGGCGTCCCAGAGGGTAACGCCGCCGTAGCAGGCCGCGGCGAGGGCGCCGCCGCGCGGGTGGGCCGCGAGGGCGGTGAGCGTCTTGGCCGCGGGGGGCAAGGTCCGGACCACCGTGCCATCGGCGGCCAAGGCGGTGAGCGTGCGGCCCGCGGCGGCGAACAGCCGGGCGGGACCCGCCGT
Source organism: Opitutaceae bacterium (assembly GCA_044370095.1). Taxonomy (GTDB): domain Bacteria; phylum Verrucomicrobiota; class Verrucomicrobiia; order Opitutales; family Opitutaceae; genus ER46. The sequence goes on from JBILWD010000175.1 coordinate 6,425, forward strand.
GGCGCCCGGGGCGGGCGGAGTAGCGGCCACCCACGCCAAATGCTCCACCCAGTCGGAGCCAAGCTTGGTCGTGCCGAGGTGTTGCCCAGCGGCGGGATCCCAGCGCTTCACGCTCCCGTCCTGACCGCCTGAGACGAGGAGCGCGGGGCCCGGGCCGGGCGCCCAGGCGAGCGCATTGGTGCCGTGCTCGTGCCCAGGCAACGGGTGGAGCAACCGGCCGTCGGCGAGGGCGTGGAGCGTGATCGGACCGGCGGCGCTCGCGGCGGCGAGGATCGGCCCGCCCGACAGGCCCGCGGGGGACCAGCCGAGGTCGATCACATAGTCATCGAGCGTCGCGGCCCAGTGTTTCGTCAGCTCCATCCCGCGAGCGTTGGCGGCGCGCTCCCCCTTGTCCACCCCGCGGGCGCGGCGGCGGTGCGGCGGCGCGGGAAAATCACCCGCGCGCGCAGGCCGGGCTTGCGCTCGTTCGGGCCCGAACAAAGGCTCCGGCTCATCGGCGTCGACCGGCGGCGCCGCGCCCCTGCCCCCTTTTCCCCTATGGACTGCACCTCGTACCTGAACCGTCGCGACTTCCTGCAATTCTCGGCCGTAGCCGCCGCGCTGCTGGCCTTCCCCGGCTGCGCCACGCTGGCCAAACAGCCTCGTAAACCCCGGCCGATCGCCGCCGGCGCCAAGATCCGTTTCGCCCAGATCGGGTGCGGCGGCAAGGGCTTCAGCGACGCGATGGCCCAGAAGGACGAGGAGGTGGTGGCGCTGTGCGACATCGACGAGGCGCGGCCCAACCTGAAGAAGCTGCGCGACGCCTTCCCCAAGGCGAAGTTCTACACGGACTACCGGAAGATGCTGCTCGAGATGGATGGCCAGATCGACGCCGTGGGCATCGCGACGCCGGACCATATGCACTTCCTGCCGGCGTATATGGCGATTATGCTGGGCAAGCACGTCTACATCCAGAAGCCGCTCACCCAGACCGTTGGCGAAGCCCGCGAGCTCCTGCGCCTCGCGCGCCTGAACGGCGTTTGCACCCAGATGGGCAACCAGGGCCACGCCGGCGAGGGCATCCGCCTCGTGCGCGAGTGGTTCCAGGCCGGCCTGCTCGGCGAGGTCCGCAACGTCGAGATCTGGACCAACCGTCCGGTCTGGCCCCAGGGGATGCAGGAGTGGCCCAAGGGCGGCACGCCCCCCGCGGGCTTCAGTCAGGACCTGTTCCTCGGCCGCGCCCCGGAGCGCCCCTACAGCCCCGACATTCATCCCTTCAAGTGGCGTGGCATCATCGATTACGGGTGCGGCGCCCTCGGCGATATGGCGTGCCACATTATGGACGCCGCCTATTGGAACCTCGAGCTGGCTCAGGCGAACTCCGTCACGGTCGAACTGAAGAAGATCGACCAGAAGAGCACCGTGGCCTTCCCCAAGTCGGCCGTCGTCGAGTACAACTTCCCCAGCCGCGGCAAGCTGCCCCCGGTGAAGCTGATGTGGTCCGAGGGTGGCGAGCGGCCCGAGA
>JBILWD010000017.1:0-22762 GCA_044370095.1 Opitutaceae bacterium
CGCGACGGACGGCTTCTCGGCGATGACAAGTGACTTCATGGGACGCGACCCGGTACCGGCGCGCCCGCGAAGTGCAAGACCTACTTTTTTTTCCGCGCGGGTTCCGCGCCGTCCGCGGCTCAGGCGGCGGTGACCCGCGGGGTCTCGGCGAGCGCGGCGTCGAAGGCGGCGAGCATCGAGGCGATCGTGGCGTCGGTTTCGTCGCCCATATTCGAGATGCGGAAGGTCTTCCCCTTGAGTTTGCCGTAGCCGCCGTCGATCACGAGGCCGTGCTTCGCCTTCAGCGTTTTGTTGAGCGCGCTGAGGTCGTAGCCGAGGTTGTTCGCGAAGCAGTTTAGCGTCACCGAGCCGAAGCCCGGCGGCGGGAACATCGTGAAGCCCTTGGCGAGCACGTGTTCGCGGACGGTGCGGTTAAGGCGGGCGTGGCGGGCGTGGCGGTTGGCGATGCCCTCCTCGCGGATGTCCTCGAGCTTGGAGTGCAGCGCGTAGATCAGAGAGATGGCTGGTGTGCTCGGGGTCATCCCTTGCTCGTGGTTCTTCTGGAACTCGACGAGGTCAAAGTAGTAGCCTCGTCCGTCCATCCCCGCGGCGCGCTCGAGGGCGCGGGCGGAGGCGGAGACCAGCGCTAGCCCCGGCGGCAGGGCGAGCGCCTTCTGCGAGCCGGTGATAAGGATGTCGATGCCCAGCTCGTCCTTCGGGAGCGGCATCGCGCTGAAGGAGCTGACGGTGTCGACGATCGAGATGACCTCCGGAAACTCGCGGATGACGCGCATCAGCGCGGGCAGGTCGCTCATACAGCCGCAGGACGTCTCGTTGTGGATGAGCGTGATCGAGTCGTAGCCGCCGGTGGCGAGCTCGCGGCGCACCGCGTCGGGATCGATGGGTTTGCCCCAGTCGAAGCGGAGGGCGGTGGCGGCCTTCCCGGTCCGAAGCGAGACGTCGTACCACTTGTCCGAGAACGCCCCGTTCATGCAGTTCAGGACCTTGCGCCGCGTGACGTTCCGCAGGGCCCCCTCCATCACGCCCCAGGCGCTGCTGGTAGAGAGGTAAACCGGGTCGCGGGTGCCGGCGAGCGCCTGCAGTTCGGGCTGGATCGCTTGGTACAGCGCGACGAAGTCGGTGCTGCGGTGGCCGATCATCGGGCGGGCCATCGCGCGGAGGGTCTTCTCGGAGACGGCGATCGGGCCGGGAATAAAAAGTTTGTAGCTCATAGGGCGGGAGGGCGTCCGGCGGGATGCCGGGCGAGCGAAAACTGTTTACGCTGCCCGACGCGTCAACCTTAGGTTTCGCGACCGCACCGATGTCCTCCTTTTGGCTCAAGAAGCAGCTCAACGCCCTCGAGCTTTTCACCGTTGACGTGATCTACGGGCGGCGCGCTGGCGCGGGCACGGCGATCTATGGCGGTTTCCTGCAGTCCTTGTCGTGGCTCTTCAGCGCCGCGGCGCAGACGCGGGTCTGGCTTTACCGGCATCGCATCCTGCACGACCAGCCGCTGGGCTGCCTCGTGGTCGTGGTCGGCAACCTGACGGTCGGGGGCACCGGGAAGACCCCGGTGGTGGAGAAGTTTGCGCGCGCGCTGCGCGACCGCGGCCGCCGCGTCGCGATTCTCAGCCGCGGTTACAAGAGCCGCGGAGCTCCCCTGTGGCGCCGCGCTTGGTGGCGGCTCACCCACGCCGAGCCGCCCCCGCCCCGCGTCGTGAGCGACGGCGATCGGCTGCTCCTCGGCAGCGAGGAGGCCGGCGACGAGCCCTGGATGCTCGCGCGGAACCTGCCGGGGGTCGTCGTTTTGGTGGACAAGAACCGCGTCCAGGCCGGCCGTTACGCGGTGCGGCGCTTCGGCTGCGACACCCTCGTCTTGGACGACGGCTTCCAGTATCTCCCGCTCAAAGGAAGCCTGAACCTGCTGCTGGTCGACAAGACCAACCCTTTTGGGAACGGGCACTTGCTCCCCCGCGGCATCCTGCGGGAACCGATCAAGCACCTGCGCCGCGCCCACTACGTCTTCCTCACCAAGTCCGACGGACGCCGCGACCCCGAGTTGGAGCGCGTCATCTCCACCCACAATCCCGCGGCGGACATCATCGAGTGCGCTCATCGCCCGCGACATCTCCGCCGGTTCGGGCTGCCCGAGGAAGCTCCGGGCGGGCGCGAGGCGCTTACCTTTCTCCAGGGCCGGCGGGTCTTTGCTTTCAGCGGCATCGCCACCCCCGAGAGCTTCGAGAAGTTCCTCCGCGACCTCGGAGCCGTGCTGTCCGGCCGTGAGCGTTTCCTCGACCACTACCGCTTCGGCGAGGAGGACCTCGGGCAACTCTTCGCGCAGGCCGCCCGCGACGGCGCCGAGTGCCTCATTACGACCGAGAAGGACGCCGTCCGCATCCGGGATGACCTGCCGTGCCCGCTGCCCCTCTACTACTTGAGGCTCGAGATCGAGATCCTGCGCGGCGCGGCCGATTTCGACGAAGCCGTCGGCCGAATCTGCTTTCCCGCCTCTGGCCCGCGGGGGGCGGGCCGCTGATCGGGCCGCGTTTGCCCTTGCGGCGCCCGCGCGCCCGGTCGTTAGTCTGCCCCGACTATGCTGCTCGATCCCCGCTTCGAGAAACTGGCCGCCGGCCTCGCTGGCTTCTCCACCGAGCTCGCCCGCGGCGAGCGCGTCCTCATCGACGCCTTCGACGTGCCCGACGCGATGGTGGTTGCGCTCGTCCGGGCCGCCCGGGCCCGCGGGGCACACCCCTACGTGCAGCTCCACCGCGCCCGCATCACCCGCGAGCTCGCGGTGGGCGCGGAGGAGGCCCAGTTCTCCGCGCACGCCGAGGTCGAGCTGGCGCGGATGCAGCGGATGGACGCCTATATCGCGATCCGCGGCTCCGACAACATCTTCGAGTCGTCCGACGTCCCCTCCGCGAAGGTGCAGCTTGTTTCGCGCCTGATGAAGCCGGTGCTCGACCACCGCGTCGGCCGGACCAAGTGGGTAGTGCTCCGCTGGCCCACGCCGTCGATGGCGCAGCAGGCGGGGATGAGCACTGAGGCCTTCGAGGACTTTTACTTCCGCGTCTGCACCCTCGACTACGCCCGGATGGCTCCGGGGATGAAGGCGCTGAACGACCTGATGTCCCGCACCGATCAGGTCCACCTCAAGGGTCCCGGCACCGACTTGCGGTTCTCGATCAAGGGGATCGGCGCCCGTTCCTGCGGCGGTTCGCGCAACATCCCGGACGGCGAGGTCTTCTCCTGCCCGGTGAAGGACAGCGTCGAGGGGCACATCCAGTACAACGCGCCGACGGTCTACCTCGGCCAGTCGTTCGACCAGGTGCGGCTCGCCTTCCGCAAGGGGCGCATCACGGAGGCGACCGCGAACCACACGCGGCGGCTCAACGAGATCCTCGATAGCGACGCGGGCGCCCGCTACATCGGCGAGTTCGCCATCGGCTTCAACCCGCACATCCTCGAGCCGATGCGCGACATCCTCTTCGACGAAAAGATCGCGGGCTCCTTCCACTTCACCCCGGGCCAGGCCTACGAGGGCGTCGGCAACGGCAACAAGTCGCAGGTCCACTGGGACCTCGTCTGCATCCAGCGGCCGGAGTACGGCGGCGGCGAGATCTGGTTCGACGGCAAACTCATCCGCAAGGACGGGCTCTTCGTGCCCAAGGCGTTGCAGAAGCTGAACCCCGCGTACCTGCTCGGGGGCCGATGAGGGACTTCATCCAGGCGCTGCCCAAGACGGAGACGCATCTCCACGTTGAGGGGGCCCTGCCGTACGAGTTGCTCGTTGCCCTCGACCCCGTCCGGTGGGCGTCGGACCCGCCGTTCCGGGAACGCGCCTACCGCTACGCCTCGTTCCCGGACTTCGAACGCATCCTGCTCGACCACGCCCTGCCGTGGTTCACCTCCGCGGAACGCTACCACGAGGCCGCGCGCCTAATCTTCGCCAAGCACGCCGCCCAGAACGTCCGTTACGTGGAAACCAGCTTCCACCTACCCGTGAGCCGGCACATCGGTGTCCCGGGCCCGGAGATCGTGGCGGCGATCCGTAGCGCGGCCCCGCCGGGGCTTGAGGTGCGGGTGTTCGCCGGGATGCTTCGGTCAGACTTCGCCGGAGAACTGCGACCGGTAATCGACACGCTGCACACTTGGGAGCACCTCGCCGGGGTCGACCTGCACGGCCACGAGGTGATGCCCACTCCGCCCGAAGCGCGGCCCGTCTGGGAGCGGCTGCGCGCCGCCGGCAAGGTGACCAAGTGCCACGCGGGGGAATTCGATGGCCCGGCCCGCGTGCGCGAGGCGATTGAGGTTCTCGGCGTGACGCGCATCCAGCACGGCGTCCGCGCGGTGGAGGATCCGGCCGTCCTCCGGCTCGCGGCCGAGCGCGGGGTGACGTTCGATGTCTGCCCGTTGAGTAATGTCGGTCTGCAAGTGGTACCCTCGCTCCGCGACCACCCGTTGCCGCGCCTGCTCGCCGCCGGGGTGCGGTGCACCGTGAGCACGGATGACCCGCTCTGCTTCGCCAACACGCTGACCGAGGAGTACGAGGCCCTCGCGCGCGAGCTCGGTTTCGGCCGTCGCGAGCTCGCGGGCCTCGCCCGGTCCGGCTGGGAGGTCGCCGACGTCCCCACCGCCACGCGCGCCGCGATGGGTGCGACCATCGACCGAATCGCCGCTGCCGTATGACGGCTTCCGCCCCCGAGGTTCACGTCGTGCCCGCCGGGCCGCCCCGCCGCGCCGACAAGGAGCTGGCCGCCGCCTTTCCCGCCCACAGCCGCACCGCGCTCCAGCGCGCGTTCGACGCCGGGCTCGTCCTGCGCGAGGGGGTTCCCCTCGGGCGCGATGCGTCGGTGCACGCCGGGGACCGACTCGAGTTCTGCCTCCCGGCGGTGCGCCCCGCCGAGCTCCGCGCGGTGGACCTGCCGCTCGACATCCTCTTCGAGGACCGCCACCTGCTCGCGGTCAACAAGGCCGCCGGGATGATCGTGCATCCTGGTGCCGCCACTGGTGAGGACACCCTCGTGCACGCCCTGCTCGCCCACTGCGCGGACACCCTCAGCGGCATCGGCGGCGTCCAACGCCCGGGGATCGTGCACCGGTTGGACAAGGACACGACCGGCGTGATGGTCGTGGCCAAGACGGACGCGGCCCACCGGGCGCTGGCGGACCAGTTCGCGCAGCGCACGCTGACCAAGGAGTACGTGGCGCTGGTCGCCGGGGTACCGCCGCTCCTGAGCGGGGTCATCGACCGGGCCATCTCCCGCCATCCGACCCATCGCCACCGGATGACGGTGGGCGAGGGGGGCAAACCCGCGCGCACCGCTTGGGAACGGGTGGAGGCGCACGGGACAATCGGGGCGCTGCTCCGCTGCCGCATCTTCACGGGGCGCACCCACCAGATTCGCGTGCACCTGAAATCCCTCGGGCATCCGATCCTTGGCGACGCCCTCTACGGCTGGAAACCGGATCCGCGCCTCGCGGTCGTCCCCGCACGGGTGATGCTGCACGCGGAGCATCTCCTGCTGTCCCACCCCGTCACGGGACGGGAGTTGGACCTCCGGGCGCCCATCCCGGCTGACTTCGCCGCGGTCCGCAAAGCCCTCGCGGCCGCGGCGCGCCGCGAGGCTCGCGCGCGGGACTGAGCCGCGTCAGAGTGCGGACCCCGCGAGCAGCTCCGCCGCGACGCCGTGGCGCAGGCTGTACCACGAGTGACGAAAGGTGCCGCAGCCGGTCAGCTCCGCGATCGCGATCAGGGTGGCGAGCGCCGCCGGGAACACGTCCGCCCGCGCCGCGCTGAGGCCGGGCAGGGCCTGGCGCCCGGCCAGGGAAAGCGGGCTGATGCGGTCCAGCAGCTCCTGGAGGAAGGCCACGGGGATCTCAGGTGAACTCTCGTCCAGGTCGATCCCCGCCGCGGCTGCCCGCATCGCTCGGGCGGTGCTCACGGTCCCGCCGGTGGCGGCCACGGGCAGGCCGCGGAACGCATCGCGCCGGAGGCCCGCGGCCAAGGCGACGGCGGTGGCGTGTCCGGCGATCGTTCCGCGGGCGCTCTCCGGCAGGGGCAAGGAAGGCTCCGCGACAAACCGTTCGGTCAGCCGGACGCAGCCGAGCGGGAGGCTTAGGGCGCACCGGACCTCCGCGCCGCGGAACTCGAGCGCCTCGAGGCTCCCGCCCCCGAGGTCGAAGAGCGCGAGGTCGCGCGCCGCCGCCAGCGCTGGATCGCTCCGCAGTCCCCGGCCGATCAGGTGGGCTTCCTCGGAGCCGGACAGGATGCGCAGCGTGAGCCCGGTGGCTTGTGTCACCGCGGCGGCGAAGTCCGGCCCGTTCTCCGCGTCGCGCACGGCACTGGTCGCGACCACGGCCGTGGCCTCCGCCCCGTGGGAACGTCCCTCCGCGGCGAGGGTACGTACCGCATCGATCCCGCGGGCCAAGCTGTCGGGCGCCAACCGTGGTCGATCCCGCCCGAGTCCCGCGCCCAGCCGGGCCTCCAGCGTGCGCGCGTGGATCCGCTCGATCCCCGCGGACGACCGGCGCGCGACGAGCAGCTTGATTGTGTTGCTGCCGACGTCGATGACGGCGGCGGTCCGGGGCTCCGCGGGGGGGGGCATCGGGTTCAGAGCACGAATCCCGCGGGGGCGATCAGGAGGACGAACTCCCCCTTGAGGCTGATTTTGGCGAGCCGGTCGCGGACCTCGCCGGCGGGGCCGACCAGGAATGTCTCGTGGACCTTGGTCAGCTCCTTGGCGACCGCGATGACGCGCTCCGGACCGAGCACGGCGACGAGCTCGTCGACGGCCTTGCCGATACGGTGGCAGCTCTCGAACAGCGCGAGGGTGTACTCAAATTCGCGGTGTCGCTCAAAGCACGCGATCCGCGCGGCGCTTTTGGGGGGCAGGAAACCGAGGAAGAGGAAACCGTTGGTGGGCAGTCCGCTGGCGCTGAGGGCCGCGAGTAGCGCGTTCGGGCCGGGCACCGGAACGACCGGCAGGCCCGCCTGCCGGCAGGCGCGGACGACGCGGAAGCCGGGATCGCTCAACCCCGGGGTGCCGGCGTCGGTGACCAGCGCGACGGAAGCTCCGGCGGCAAGTCGGCGCGCGAGCTCGGGGGCCGCGTCGCGCTCGTTGTGCTCGTGGTAGGCGAAAAGCTCGCGTCGCACGCCGAGGCGGGTGAGCAGGGTGCCGGTGGTGCGCGTGTCCTCGCAGGCCACGAGGTCCACGGTGGCGAGCAGTGCCTTGGCTCTTTCGGTGAGATCCGCGAGGTTGCCGATTGGGGTGGCGACAACGTAGAGGTGGCCCGGAAGGGGCCGGAGGGAGGCGTTTTCCATCGCGCCGGAGGTAACCCGCGTCGCGCGGCGGTGGCGGAGAACCGTCGGATCAGGCTCCGCTCAGCGGCCCTGCGGCTGGCCCATCCCGGGAATCTGTCCCTCCCAACCCGCGGGGCGGCTCCACGGGATGGAGGTCTGCTTCGGCGCGTTGGTGCTGCAGCCACCCGCGAGGGCGCCGGCGGCGAGCAGAGCGAGAGCGAAGAGGCGTCGGGCGAGCGGAGTCATTGTTCCCGTACCAAAACCGCCTCGTCCCCCTTCTGCAAGACCCCTCGCAGCGAGTCCGGCTCCACCTGGGCCACCGAGAACTGGGTGCGCGCGTCGCTGATCTGGACGGTCGCGAGGAGCCGTCCGCCCTGCGCGACCTGCAGCCGCTGGCCGGGGCGCGCCCCACGCGCGGTGCCGAAATTAAGCACCACGAACGCGTTGCCGGGCCCGACGCTGAGCACCGTCGCGCGACCCGCGCGGTTGGTGAACACCGCGGTGGAGGCGCCCGGGGTGGAGGGCACCGCGGTCCCGTTGCGGGCCGAGGCGAGCTGGCGCTCGAGGTCCGCGATCGTCTGGCGGTACGCCTGCACGGCCTCGGGCGAGGCCTGGGACGCGCGGGTGGATTCGAGGTCGCGGCGCAGGGCGGTGACCTCGTCCTCGAGCGCTCGGGCCGTAGACTCGTAGAGGGCCAGCACGGTGCGGGTGTCGACGAGGGCACGTTCCGTTTCCCGGCCGCGTGCCTCGACGCCGGCGAGACGCTCGCTGGTGCGCGCGAGCTCGACCTCTAGGCCGGTGGCGCGCTGCTGCCGCGCGGCGGACTCCGCGCGAGCCCCGCCTAGGTCCGTCTCCAGCCGGGCGGCGCGCGCCTGACTCTCCGCGAGCCGGACTTCGAGCACCTGCTTGGTATTACCGATGCGCAGCGCGAGGAACGCGGATCCCCCGGCACCGGCCAGCGCGATCAGGCAGAGCAGGAGCGGCAGGCGGTGCACGGGACAGCCTCAGACGAGGCGGTACTTCGCGGCGGTGGCGCTAGCCCCGGCGCGCCGCCGCACCCCGGTGGCGGGATTCGCGCTCAGGTGTTCGAGGACCTTGAAGGCCGTCTCCGCCGACTCTGGCGCGCCGGCCTTGGCGGCCAGCTCCGGGGCGGTGAACGCGCGGCCCCGCTCCGCCGCCAGCGCGGCGACCAAGGCCCGCTGCAGCGTGAGGACCGCGCCCGCCGCCTTCTTGCCCGCCTCGACCCCGGGCTGGTGGTAGGCGTTGATTCCAATCAGGGAGGCGTAGAGGCCGGTGACCCGTTCGTAGAGGGCGATGAGCATCCCGAGCGTGCGCGGCGAGACGTCTGGCACGGTCAGGGTGATCGAGCCGCGTCCCTTCTCGCTGAGCGCGTCGCGAGTCCCAAGCAGGAAACCCTGCAGGTAGTCGCCCGCGGTCACCCCGGGCTCCACCGCCAGCGCGCCCCGGCCAGGGCGGTCCCGCAGCACCTCGATGAACGTCACGAAGAAGTTATCCACGCCCTCGCGCAGTTGCTGGACGTAAGCGTGCTGGTCGGTGGAACCCTTATTCCCGTAGACCGCGATGCCCTGATGGACCACGTTGCCGGCGAGGTCCCGCTCTTTGCCGAGAGATTCCATCACGAGTTGCTGGAGGTAGCGTGAGAATAGCAGCAGGCGGTCCTTGTAGGGCAGCACCACCATATCCTTGCGGCCTCGGCCCTCGGTGGCGTGGTGCCAGGCGAGCGCGAGGAGCGCCGCGGGGTTCGCGCGCGTCGTGGGACGGCGCGTGACCTCGTCCATCGCGGCGGCGCCCGCGAGCAATCCGTCGAGATCGAGCCCTTGGAGCGCGGCGGGCAGCAAGCCCACGGCGCTGAGCTGGCTGGTGCGGCCGCCGACCCAGTCCCACATCGCGAAGCGAGCGAGCCAGCCGGCGTCACGCGCCTCCTGGTCGAGGCGAGAGCCAGCGCCGGTGACGGCCACGAAATGCCGGGCCGGGTCGAGGCCGGCGGCGCGGAAGGCGGCCTGCGCCTCGAGCATCCCGTTTCGCGTCTCAGCGGTGCCGCCGGACTTCGAGATCACGAGCACGAGGGTGCGGGCGAGCCGCCCCCGGAGCTGGGCGAACACGAGGTCGATGCCGTCCGGGTCCGTGTTGTCGAGGAAATGGACCGCCATTTTGTCCCGCCGGGGCTGGCCGAGCGCGTGGGCGACGAGCTGCGGGCCGAGGGCGGAGCCGCCGATGCCGATCACCAGCAGTTCCCGGAAACGGCCGCGCGGGCCGGCGAGGGTGCCGGCGTGGACGTCCGCCGCGAAGGCGCGGAGGGCGCGCAGGGTGTCCTCGATCTCCGCCCGGATCTCCGGGGTGGGCGCGAGCGCCGGCGTGCGCAGCCAGTAGTGGCCCACGCGCCGGCCCTCGTCGGGGTTCGCGATCGCCCCGCCCTCGAGGGCGCGCATCGCGGCGAAGGCCTCCTGCATCGGCCCCTCCATTGCGGCGGTGAAGGCCGCGGGCAGCGGCAGCCGCGAGAGGTCGAGGCTGAACCCCAGTTCGGGATAGTGGTGGTAGTGTTCTTGAAAATGCGCCCAGCTCATCGCGCGCGCCTCAGGTGAGCTTGTCGGTCACCGCGCCCTCGGACGCGCTGGTCACGGTGTGCGCGTACTTGGCGAGGACGCCGCGGGTTTCCTTGGCGCGTCGCGGCTTCCACGCGCGGAGGCGCGCCTGCAACTCACGGGCCGGAATGCCTAAGGTCAGCTCGTTCCGCACCGCGTCGATGGTGATCGGGTCCCCGTTGCGGATCACGCCGATGGGGCCGCCGACGGCCGCCTCGGGCGTGAGGTGGCCGACGACGAAGCCGTGGCTACCGCCGGAGAAACGCCCGTCCGTGATCAGCGCGACCTCCTTGCCGAGACCGCGGCCCATAATGGCACTGGTCGGACTGAGCATCTCGCGCATCCCGGGACCACCGACCGGACCCTCGTTACGGATAACGACGACGTGGCCGGGTTTGACGCGGCCCGCGAGGATCGCATCGAGTGCCTTCTCCTCGCTTTCAAACACGATGGCCTTGCCGCTGAAGGAGAGCCCCTCTTTGCCCGAGATCTTGGCCACCGCGCCGCCGGGGGCGAGGTTGCCGTAGAGGACGCGCAGGTGGCTGTCGGCCTTAATCGGGTTCGAGAGCGGCCGCACGACGTCCTGCCCGGCGGGGTAGGGCTTCACGTCGCGGAGGTTCTCGGCGACCGTCTTGCCCGTCACGGTGAGGCAGTCGCCGTGCAGGAGGCCGGCGTCGAGGAGGACCTTCATCAGCGGGGGCAGGCCCCCGATGCGGGTGAGGTGGACCATCCCGTACTTGCCGGAGGGCTTAAGGTCGGCGAGCACGGGCACGCGCTTCCCGATGCGGGTGAAGTCGTCGATCGTCAGCTTCACCCCGCAGCTGTGGGCGATGGCGAGGAGGTGCAGCACGGCGTTGGTCGAGCCGCCGAGGGCGATCGTGACGGTGATGGCGTTCTCGAACGCCTTCCGCGTCATAATATCGCGGGGCTTCAGGTCGGCCTTTAGCAACGCCAGGGTGGCCTCACCGGCGCGGCGGCAGTCCTGCTTCTTCTCCTCGCTGATGGCGATCTGGGCGGAGCTGTTCGGGAGGCTCATTCCGAGAGCCTCGATGGCGGAGGCCATCGTGTTGGCGGTGTACATCCCGCCGCAGGAGCCGGCGCCGGGGATGGAGCAGGCCTCGATCTTGCGCAGGCCCTCGTCGTCGACCTTACCGGCGGCGTGCTGGCCGATTGCTTCGTAGACGGAGACGATATCGCACTCCTTGCGCGTGTCGGGGTGAATACCCGGCAAGATGGTGCCGCCGTAGACGAAGACGCCGGGGCGGTTGAGCCGGGCCATCGCCATAATGCAGCCTGGCATATTCTTGTCGCAGCCGCCGATCGTCACCACGCCATCGAAGCCCTCGCCGGCGGCGACCGCCTCGATCGAGTCCGCGATGATCTCGCGCGAGACGAGGGAGTAGCGCATCCCCGGCGTGCCCATACTGATCCCATCGGAGACGGTGATGGTGCCGAAAATGACGCCCTTTCCGCCCGCGGCGTTGGTGCCGGCTTCCGACTCGAGCGCGAGCTTGTCGATGTGCATATTGCACGGCGTCACCATACTCCAGAGAGAGGCGATACCGATGACGGGCTTTTGGAAGTCCGCGTCCGTGAAACCGACGGGGCGCAGCATCGAGCGGGCGCCGGCGCGGGCGGGGCCGTCGACGACGACGGAGGAGTACTTGCGGGTGGAGTCCGGGGTGGAGGGCATGGAGCGAGGCTCGGACCGAACCAGAGCGCCGCAGCAGCGGCAAGCCCTAGTGGGTCGGTCAGCGGACGGCGGTTTCCAGCAGGCCGCGGCGGCGCAGCCAAGCGGCGGCGCGCTCGGGCCACGAGGTCACTGGTAGGACGGGATCCGGGCGCAGACCGTACCCGTGCCCCCCCGCGTCGTAGACGTGCAGCTCCGCGCTACCCCCGGCCCGCCGCAGCTCCGCCGCGAGCAGGAGGCTGTTCTGCACGGGCACCCCATCGTCGAAGGCGTGGACGAGGAACATGGGCGGCGCGCCGGCGCCGACTGGCATTACGCCGGAGAGGGTGGTCTGGCCCCGCTCGACAAACCCTGCGGTGTAGATCAACAGGGCGAAGTCCGGCCGCCACGGGATGCGGTCGACGGCATCGACGGCAGGGTAGAGGCGTTCTGAGGCTAGGGCGGAGTACGCCGCCGTCGCACCTCCGGCGCTGAATCCTAGGATTCCCAAGCGGTCGGCTCGGAGGCCCCATTCTCCGGCCTGGGAGCGTACGAGGCTCATCGCGCGCTGGGCGTCCTGCACCGCCGCCAGCCAGCGGCGGCCCGGGTCGCGGGCAGGCACGCGGTATTTCAGGACGATGCCGGTGACGCCGAGCCCGTTGAGCCAGGCCGCGACTTCCGTGCCCTCAAGATCGTAGGCCAAGATATTGAAGCCGCCTCCGGGGCAGATCAGGACGGCGGTGCCGGTGTCGAGCCGCGGGTCCGGGCGGAATACGGCCAGTTGCGGGGTGCTGACGTTGCCCAGCCGAATTACCGGACGGCCTGCGACCAACCTGTCGGTGGGCCGGGTTTGAGCGGCCTCGGGCGGAAGCGTTTGGGTCTCCCCGGGCGGGCGCCCGGGCCATACGTCGAGGGTCGGTCCGGGTGGGGGCGGGGAGCCGAGGGCGACCGCGGCCAACCAGAGGGCCGGAGCGAGGCGGGGGGCGAGGCTCACAACTCCTTCAATCGCACGTTGCGCCAGCGGATCTCTTCGCCGGGCTTGTTCTTCTTGCCGTCGCCGATGCCGTGCACCTGCAGCGCGATGATGCCGCGCGAGGTCATCGCGTCGCGGAAGTCGGTGGCGGGCACGTCATTGATCCAAGTCTGGATGCGGTCGCCGCGGCACTCGATGCGCACCTTGTTCCATTCGCCCTGGCGGAAGGCCTTCTGGGCGGCGGGCTTGTCCTTCAGGTCGGCGAGCCAGCCGCGGCGGGCTTCGTCGTACACGCCGCCGGTCCACGCGCGGTCGGAGGGATCAATCTCGTACTGGTAGCCGAAGACGCGGTCGGCGGGAAATTTCCGTTTCTTGCCGTTGATCTCCTTCTCGGTCTCCTGGGTGTAGAATTCGCTGCGGAACTGGATGCCCGAGTTCATGTTGCGGGCGACCTTGAACTCGAGCTCAAGGATGAAATCGCCGTAGGCGCGCTTGGTGCAGAGGAAGCTGTTGCCGGTTTTGAGTACGGTAGTGCCCACGATGGCGCCGTCCTCGACGCGGTACTTGGCGGTGCCGCTGTGCTGCTCCCATCCTTCGAGGTCGCGTCCGTTGAAGAGGTTTACCCAGCCGTCGGCGGCGGACAAGGGCAGGGCGGCGAGGCAGAGCAAGGGGAGCAGGCGAAGCAGTTTCATCGGTAGGGTGGGGGGGAAGGTGGAGAGAGACTCGCGCCAAGCGCGGCGGATTTCACGCCTGAAATGCGGGGGCTTCGCGCTTGCCTCCGCCCCGCGGCCGGAATCTTGCTGGATTCCGGATATGGCCGCCCCGCCCCCTTCGCTGCTTTCCCCGGCCGCTGGCTCCCGCCTGTTGCAGGCGGGCCTGCGGGGCTGGACGGGGCTGGTGCTCCTCTTCCTGTACCTACCGGTCATCGTGCTGGCGGTCTATTCGTTCAATTCAGCCCGCCTCGGCGTCGCGTGGGAGGGGTTCAGCGGCCGCTGGTACACGGAGCTCCTGCACCAGGCGCCGCTCCAGCGGGCCGCCTTCAATAGCCTCGTCGTGGCCACCGCGACGACGCTCCTTTCGGTGGTGTTGGGGACGTCGGCGGCCTGGCTCCTGCACCGCTATCGATTCCCGGGCCGCGATCTCATCGAGTCCCTGGTCAACCTGCCGATCGTGATGCCCGAGATCCTCCTCGGGATCAGCCTCCTCATCCTCTTCGCACTCGCCGGCGTCGGGCTCGGGTTCATCACGGTGATCATCGGCCACGTCACCTTCAGCTTCCCCTTCGTGCTGGTCGCGGTCCGGGCACGCCTGCAGGGGCTCGATCCTGCGCTGGAGGAGGCGGCGCGGGACCTCGGGGCCACGCCGTGGGGCGCCTTCCGCCACGTCATCCTCCCCGCGCTGCGCCCTGCTATCCTTGCCGGCGGGCTGATGGCCTTCCTGCTCTCGTGGGACGAGCTGATCGTCACCTATTTCACTGCGTCAGCCGCCTCCGCCACCCTGCCGCTCAAGGTGTTCGGGATGGCCAAGGTGGGACTCAATCCCGTGCTCAACGCCCTTTCGGCACTCTTCCTGCTAGTCACGCTCGCCGGAGTCGCCTTCTCGGCCTACCTCCGCCGCGGCGCCCGCTGACCTCCCCCGATCTCTCCCCGATGAAATTAAAGACCCCCAACCTCCCGGGGCGGCTCGCCGCCCTGCTGCTCTTGCTGCTTCCCGTCGCCGCTCGCGGCGCCGGTGAACTCAACCTGTTCGGCTGGTCGGAGTACGTCCCCCAGCCCGTGCTCGAGGGCTTCACCCGTGAGACCGGGATCAAGGTCAACTTCGAGACCTACTCCTCGAACGAGGAGATGCTCGCCAAACTCGTGGCGGGCGGCGGCCGCTACGACCTCGTGCAACCGAGCGACTTCACCGCGGAGGCGATGATCCGACGCAAGCTGCTGCAGCCGCTCGACCGCGCCCGCCTGACCGGGCTGGGCAACTTGGCGCCCGAGTTCACCGGCCGCGCGCACGACCCGGAGGGCCGTTATACGGTCCCTTATATGAGCGGCAGCGTCGGCATCGTGGTGAACACCGAGAAGGTGAAGACGCCCGTGCGCGGCTACCGCGACGTCTTCCAAGCCGTCCACCGGGACCGTATCGTGGTGGTTAACGACAGCCGCGAGCTGGTCTCGTGGGCGCTCTACGCTCTCGGACTGCCGGTCAACACGATCGACGCCGCCAGCCTCGCCCGGGTCCGCCCCCTGCTCGCCGAGTGGATTAGATTGGTGAAGGTCTTCGACTCCGACAGCCCCAAGACGGCGCTGCTCAACGGCGACGTCGACCTCGGCGTCGTCTGGAGTGGCGAGGCGGCGCTGCTCTGGCGCGAAAACCGTAAGTTCAAGTACCTCCTGCCTGCCGAGGGCGCGCATCAGTTCGTCGACGTGCTCGCCATCCCGGCCGGGGCGCGGAACGTTACTGAGGCTCACCGGTTCATCGACCACATCCTCCGGCCCGAGGTCTCGCGCCAGATCTCGGCGGCGTTTCCCTACACCAACCCCAACCTTGCCGCGCGTCGCCTCCTCACGCCGGAAGAACTGGCCAACCCGGCGAGCTATCCCAACGCGGGTAAGCTAGAGAGCTTTCGCGATATCGGCCGCGCCGCCGCGGACATCGACCGCCTCGTAACCGACCTCAAGAGCGCCAAGTGAGGCGCGGCTGCCCTTGACCTCGCCCCCCGCCGCGCTCGAGCCGGGCGCCCGGCCCGGCGCCGTCGCTTGGCTGCTCCTGACGCCGCTGCTCGCGTGGCTCGCCCTTTTCGTGGTCGTGCCCGCGCTGCTGCTTTTCGGCTGCAGCCTCGGCGAGCGAGACGAGTTTGGTCAGGTGCTGTGGGGATTCTCGCTCGAGAACTACGCCCGGCTGCTGGATCCGGTCTACCTGCGGATCTTCGTGCGCTCGCTCGGGTTCGCCGCGCTTACGACGGCGCTCTGCCTCCTCCTCGGGTATCCGGTCGCCTATCAAATCGCGCGAGCTGCGCCCCGGGTCCGGGAGCTACTGCTGTTGCTCGTGATGGTGCCCTTCTGGACGAGCTTCCTCGTGCGCACCTACGCGTGGATGGCGATCCTCCGCGAGGAAGGGCTGCTCAACGCGCTTGTGGCTTGGCTTCACCCTGCGTGGGCTCCGCTCGGCCTCCTCTATACCCCTGTGGCGGTGGTGACCGGGTTGGTCTATTCCTACCTGCCCTTCCTGATTTTGCCGGTGTACGCCAGCGTCGAGAAACTGGACGGCGCGCTCATCGAGGCGGCGCACGACCTCGGGGCCGGACCTTGGCGCGTGTTCCCCTCGGTGATTCTCCCGCTCACCCTGCCGGGCATCACCGCCGGGGTGACGTTGGTCTTCGTGCCCGCCGTGGCGATGTTCGCCGTCACTGACCTCCTCGGAGGCGCGCGCGTCCCGCTCATCGGCAACGTCATCCAGAACCAGTTCCTCCAAGCGCGGGACTGGCCCTTCGGCGCCGCCCTCGGCGTGGCGCTGCTCGGGCTCTTCCTGGTCTCCCAACTGGTGCTGCGGGCCTTGCGGCCGCGCGGCGCCCTCCGCGGATGAGCGCGTCGATCGAGCTTGACGGCGTGGGCAAGCGCTACGGGACCGTCACCGCCGTGCGTGAGGTCTGCCTGACGATCGCCGCCGGCGAGTTTCTGACGCTGCTCGGACCCTCCGGCTGCGGGAAGACCACGCTCCTTAGGATGATCGCCGGCTTTGAGGCGCCGACGACCGGGCGGATTCTGCTGGGCGGGGAGGACATCACCGGCATCCCGCCCCATCGCCGGCCGGTGAACCAAGTCTTCCAGGGCTACGCCCTATTCCCGCATCTGTCCGTGCGCGGCAACGTCGCCTTCGGCCTGCGGATGCGCGGCGTGCCCCCCGCGGAACTCGGCCGCCGCGTGGACGACGCCCTCGCGCTCGTCTCGCTCGAGGGGCTCGGGGAACGCTTCCCCCACGAGCTCTCCGGGGGCCAGCGCCAGCGCGTCGCGGTCGCTCGCGCGGTGGTCTGCCGGCCGCAGGTGCTGCTGCTCGACGAGCCCTTCTCCGCGCTCGACGCGAAGCTGCGACAAGCGATGCGCGCCGAGCTGCAGGCTCTCCAGCGGCGCCTGGGGATGACCTTCGTGCTTGTGACCCACGACCAAGACGAGGCCCTCGCGCTCAGCGACCGGATCGCAGTGGTCAACGCGGGCGTGCTCGAGCAGGTCGGGCCGCCCCGCGAGATCTACCACCGGCCGGCGACGGCCTTCGTGGCCGCTTTCGTGGGGCACGCCAACCTCCTCCCGGCCGAGCGCATCCACGGGTCCGCGGGGCGGATCGCGGTGCGGCTGGCCGGGGGATTGGAACTTGACGTCCCCGCGGAGCGTTGGCCCGCGGGACGGGGGGCCACGCGCGCGGTCGTCCGCCCGGAACAGGTGGTGCTCCGCCCGTGGCGCGGCGAAGAGCGGCCGGCGGGCCGGGCCCTTGTCACCGCGGTGGAATTCCGCGGGGACCGCGAGCACCTGCAGGTCGCGCTGCGCGAAGGAGGCGGGTTGACGCTGACCGCCGTGCATCCGGGCGGGGAGGGAGATGCCGCGGACTTCGCGGTCGGCGCGGAGGTCGCGATCGGGATTCCCGCCGACCACCTCTGGTTTTTGCCCGGGGGATGAGTTCCCGAACCGCGCCGGCGGACCGGCCTAGTCCAGTGCTTTGGGAATCCCTGCGGTGAGTACCTCGGGACCGCCGGCCCGCACCAGCACGTCGTCCTCGATGCGGACGCCGCCGATCGCGAGGTGAGCGTCCACAAGGTTCCAGTTCACGGTTTCGCGGTGGCGCTCGCGCCGCGCCGCGTCCTGCAGGAGGGCGGGGATAAAGTAGAGGCCCGGCTCGACCGTCACCACGAAGCCCTCGGCGAGGGGCAGATCCATCCGCAGGGAGCGGAGGCTCGGCCGCGGATCGCGGGTTCGGCCGCGCGCCAGCCCGCTCGCGTCGCGCACGCCGAGCCCGACCAGGTGGCCGAGGCCGTGGGGGAAGAAGAGCGCGTGGACCTCCTGCTCGACCAGCGACTCCGGTTGCCCGCGGAGGATGCCCATCCCGACTAGCCCCGCGGTTAGGTCCACCGCGGCGGCGAGATGGACCTGCTTCCACTCCGCGCCCGGCACGCATCGGGCGATGGCCCGCTCTTGGGCCTGCCGCACCGCGGCGTGCAGGTCCCGCTGGAAGCCGGTGGGCTTGCCGGCGACGTAGGTGCGGGTGACGTCCGCCACGTAGCGGCACACCTCGGCGCCCGCGTCCACGAGCACGAAGTCCCCGGCCGCCACGGCGCGTGTGGAGGGCTCGAAGTGGAGCACCGCCGCGTTCGGGCCGGTACCGACGATGGTGCCGTAGCCCGTGCGGTCCGCTCCCGCGCGTTGGAAGGCGGCCTCGAGCTCGATCTGCAGCGTGCGCTCGGTGACGCCCGGGCGGATGAGGTCCGGCAGCCGCGCGTAGCCCGCGACGGTGGCGCGGACGGCCTGGCCCATCAGTTCGAGTTCGTGGGCATCCTTTGGCCGGCGCAGCTCGGCGCAGGCCAGCCGAGCCGCCTCGCTCGCGGCCGGGTCGGCGTTGACGCCCGCGATCGGAGCCCCGAGGGCGGCGATCCGCCGCCCGGCGCGCGCGTTCAGCCACGCTCTGAAGCCGGCAATGTCGTCGCCCTCCCGCGGACGGGCTCCGCACCAGACGCGTTCCGCCTCGGTCACGGGCGGCACGAAACTGCGCCAGCCGGCCGCGCCCTCGCGCGGGTCGTACGCGATCACACCGCCGACGCACTCGCCGCCCGCGGTGAAGACATACTCGGCGTGCGCGCGGTAGGGGTAGGTCTGGTCGCTGCCTTCGGGCAGCGGGACCGGTTCCCCGGCGCCGATCACGAGCAGGTCGTCGGTGGGGGAGAGGGCGGCGGCCAGCCGTTCGCGCCGGGCCGGGAGGTACGCGGGGGTCATCGCGCGAGCTTGCGTCCTGCGTGGCCGAGGGCAAGCGGGCGCCGGCACTTGCGGCTCGACTGGCGGCGATGGACGGCCTGACTGGGAGCCGGATGCCCGTTCCCCGCCTCGCCGTCCTCCCCGGCCCCGCGCGCCCCAACGTCCTGCTGCGGCTGGCCGATGACCTGCGCGCCTGATTCGCACCCGATTTCCCCGATGCTCCCGCTCTTCCGCTATTTCCTGCTTTTGGTCCTGCTCCCGCTCGCTGCCGCGGCCGCGACCCCCGCGGCGCGCCCTAATATTCTGTTCGTCATCTACGATGACTGGGGCTGGCGCGATGCCGGCGCCTATGGTGCGACTTGGTTGCGCACGCCGGCCTTCGACCGCGTCGCCCGCGAGGGCGTGCTTTTCCGGAACGCGTTTACCTCGAACCCGAAGTGCAGCCCCTGCCGCGCGAGCATCCTCACCGGGCGCAACACCTGGCAGCTGCGCGAGGCGGTCTCGCACAACGGGATGTTCCCCGCGGATTTCGCCGTGTACCCGGACCTGCTGGAGCAGGCCGGCTACCACGTGGGCCTCTCCGGCAAGGGATGGGGGCCGGGTGACTTCAAGACCCTCGCCGGGCGCACGCGCAACCCCGCGGGCCCCGTGATCGAGGAGCACACGACGACGGTCCCGGCCACCGGCATCAACCGGAAGGACTACGCGAAGAACTTCGAGACGTTCCTCGCCCGCCGGCCGCGGGGTGCGCCGTTCTGCTTCTGGCTGGGCTTCCACGAGCCGCACCGCGCCTACGAGCCGGGCTCCGGCCGCCGCCTCGGCAAGGACCTCGCCGCGGTGCCCGTGCCGCCCTACCTGCCGGACGTCACCCCCGTGCGGGACGACCTTGCCGACTACGCGGTGGAGGTGGAATGGGCCGACGGCCACCTAGGGCGCGTGCTCGCCGCGCTTGAGGCGGCGGGGGAGCTGGAGAACACCCTCGTCGTGGTCACCTCGGACCACGGGATGCCCTTCCCGTACGTCAAGGGGCAGATCCACGAGGACGGCTTCCACCTGCCGCTGGCGATGCGCTGGGGCGCCGCGATCCGCCCGGGCCGCGTGGTCGAGGACTTCATCAATGTGCGCGACCTCGCGCCGACCTTCCTCGAGCTCGCGGGCCTGCCCGCGCATCCGCAGATGACGGGTCGCAGCCTGGCCGCGCTGCTCCGCGCGCCGGGTTCGGGCTGGGTCGAGGGTCGCAACGAGATGCTCGTGGGCAAGGAGCGCCACGACCTCGGCCGCCCCGGCAATGCGGGCTATCCGGTGCGCGCCCTGCGCACCCGGGATTTCCTGTACGTCCGGAACTTCCACCCCGAACGCTGGCCCGCGGGCAACCCCGAGACCGACTTCGGCAACTGCGACCCGGGTCCGACCAAGGAGGTGATCAAGGCGCTCGGCGGCCACTTCTACGACCTCTCGTTCGGCAAGCGTCCGGTCGAGGAACTGTATGACCTGCGGCGCGACCCGCACGGGGTGAACAACCTTGCCCAAGACCTGGCCCACGCCGCGACGGTGGCCGAGTTGCGGCAGCGGCTCATCGCGCTGCTGCGGCAGGACGAGGATCCGCGGATCCTGGGCCGGGCGGCGGAACTGGAGGCCTACGCCTACGTCGGCGGGGGAGGGAACAAGGCTTACGACACCTGGCTCAAGGGGCAGGAAGCCAAGCTCAACGCCGCGGTGGCCCTGCCGGCCCCCGCGCGCAAGGCCGGCCGGAAGGCACCCGAGTGACCGCCATGCGCCGCCCGAGCCTGTCTCGCCGCCGCTTCCTCGGCGCCTCCCTCGCCGCGGGCACCTCCGCTGCCGTGCTGCCGGGCGCCCTCGGTGCCGGCGCGCCGGAGGAGTTCGATTACATCGTCGTCGGCGCCGGCTCGAGCGGCTGCGTCGTCGCCAACCGCCTCTCCGCCGATCCCGGGGTCCGGGTGCTGTTGCTCGAGGCGGGCGGCCGGGGCGATGACCCGCTGATTGCCGACATCGGGCGCTGGACCTCCTTGCTCGGGACGGCGGCGGATTGGAACTACGCCACCGAGCCGGAGCCCGCGCTGGGCGGCCGCTCGGTGAAGTGGCCCCGGGGACGCGGCTTCGGCGGATCGAGCGCGATTAGCGCGGCGGCCTACGTGCGCGGGCACCCGCTCGACTTCGCGGCCTGGGAGCGCGATGCCGGCCCGGCCTGGTCCTATGCCGCGGTCCAGTCGATCTTCCGCGCGCTGGAGGACAATAGTCGCGGCGCCTCTGCCTTGCGGGGCGTGGGCGGGCCGGTCGCGGTGAGCGACACGGACGATCCGCACGCCGGCCATCTCGCTTTCCTTGAGGCGTGCCGCGGGCTCGGTTTCGCGGCAGATCCCCGCTGGGACTTCAATTCCGAGCGGCCCGAGAACGGGGCCGGCTTCTACCAGAAACATCTCCGCGCCGGCCGGCGGCAGTCCGCGGCGGCGGCCTTCCTGACTCCGGTACTCGGTCGACCCAATCTCGCCGCGCGCCCGCACGCCCACGTGCGCCGACTGCTGCTCGAGGGCACCCGCGTCGTCGGCCTCGAGTACCTCGACGGCAGCCACGGCGCCGCGCCGGTCCCCCGCACGGTCCGCGCCGCGCGGGAGGTGGTCTTGTGCGCGGGGGCAATCGATTCGCCGCGGCTCCTGCTGCTGTCAGGCATCGGTCCCGCGGCGGCCCTCCGCGCGGCCGGCGTCACGGTCCGCCACGAGTTGCCGGGCGTCGGCGCCAACCTGCAGGACCATCCCCGCATCGGCCTGCGCTGGGCCGGCCGCGCCCCGCTCCCGGGTTCTGCGGTCTCCGCTGGGCTGCTGGCCTTTTCCGGGCTGGGTCCGGCCGGGGGGCCGCCCGACATCCAGTTTGCCGTCGGGCGCGGCCTGAGCGCCCCGGATCCGTCCCTAGCCTATTCCGTCATCGTCACCCGTGTCCAGAGTCGCGGCTCCGTCAGCCTGCGCTCCGCGGATCCGCTCGCGCCCCCGGTGATCCGCGCGAATTACTTCACCGAGGAGCGCGACCTCGCCATCGCCGTCGAGGGCGTGCGTCTGGGGTTGGCGATCGGTCGCGCGCGCGCGTTCGACGCGTTGCGGGGCGCCGCGGCCGAGCCCGCGGAGGGGGAGGATTCGCCGGAGCGGCTGCGCGAGTTCATTCGCCGGACGTCCGGCACGATCTACCATCCCGCCGGCACCTGTCGGATGGGTCGCGGGCCGGACGCGGTCGTGGACCCTTCGCTCAAGGTACGCGGGCTGGAAGGCCTGCGGGTGGCGGACGCCTCCATTATGCCGAACCTTCTCAGCGTGCAGACGCACGCCACCTGCCTGGTGATCGGCGAGCTCGCGGCGCGTTTCCTGCGCGGCTGAGCCCGGCCCCGCGCCGGGCCTCAGCGGAAGGAGTGCGCCGATTGAGTGGGGAGCCCCGGTAGCGTCAGCGGCTCGATTTGCTCCGCGCGGATGTGAATTACGCCGGCGCGGTGCTCGAGCCGTCCGCTGATCCGCAGGGCTGGTTCCTGCGTGATGACTAGCCGCCGGGCCGCGAACAGGTCCGGGTGGACTACCGCGTTGGCGATGCCGGTCTCGTCTTCTAGGCTTAGGAACAGGAACCCCTTGGCGGTGCCGGGGCGCTGCCGGCAGATGACGGGCCCGGCGATGCGGACCGTCTCGCCATGGCGGCCCAGCGGGAGATCCGCCGCGCGCCAGACGTCGGGTAGTTGGTCGCGGAGCCGGGCGAGCGGGTGGGCGCCGCCGGTCAGGCCGAGCCCGGTGAAGTCGGCCGCGAGGCGTTCTCCCGGCGTCATCGGGCGCAGCGCGTCGGGCGTGTCCGGCTCCTCGTTGCCGTCCCGCAGCAGCGGCTCGTCCGCGGACCACGCGGCTTCCACCTGCCAGAGCGCGGCGCGGCGGTGTGGCCCCAGCGCGTGGAAGGCGCCGGTGGCGGCGAGGGCGCGGCGCTCGGCCGCGTGGAGGGACGTGCGGCGCAGGCAGTCGGCGAGCGAGGCGAAGGGCGCGCGCTCCCGTTCCTGCTCGAGGGCGCGCGCCGCGTCCTCGCGCAGCCCGCGAACGTGGCGCAGCCCGAGCCGCACGGCGTCATCCGCCTCTGCCGTGGATTCCCAGCGCGAGCGCGCGGCGCACACCGGCAGGATGCGCAGTCCGTGGCGGCGGGCGTCCTGTACCAGGGTCGCCGGGCCGTAGAAGCCCATCGGCTGGTGGTTGAGCAGGCTGGCGGTGAACTCGGCCGGCCGGTGCACCTTCAGCCAGGTACTGGCGTATG
>JBILWD010000176.1:0-7898 GCA_044370095.1 Opitutaceae bacterium
GCCCAGGCTCGTCGCCTGCGCGAAGGCATCCCCGGTGACATCCACGAGCACCTCGTGGAGTCGCTGTACGCCGACGCCGGCCGCATTGCGGAGCGCTCCGTCTCGCGGCCCGACCGGCCCGCGCGTCCGACGTTCGACCGCACGCTGGATCGGATTGTCACCAGCCGAGTTTGGGGCCTGCCGGTGATGCTCTTGCTGTTCGCGTTTATGTTCTGGCTCACCATCGCGGGCGCGAATGTGCCGTCGCAATGGCTGGCGGGGGTGCTCGTGGAAAGCGGCCACCCGTGGCTGCGCGGGCTGGCGGACGCCGCCGGGTTCCCGGGGTGGCTCCGGGGCTTGCTGGTGGACGGGGTCTACCTGTCTACCGCCTGGGTGATCAGCGTGATGCTCCCGCCGATGGCGATCTTCTTCCCGCTCTTCACGCTCATGGAAGACTTCGGCTACATCCCGCGCGTGGCCTTCAATCTGGACGCGCTCTTCAAGCGCGCGGGCGCGCACGGCAAGCAGGCGATGAGTACGATGATGGGCTTCGGCTGCAACGCGGCGGGGGTGGTCTCGACCCGGATCATTGACAGTCCCCGCGAGCGGCTGATCGCGATCCTGACCAACAACTTTGCGCTCTGCAACGGCCGGTGGCCGACCCAGATCCTCATTGCCACAATCTTCCTCGGCAGCCTCGTGCCGGCGCATCTGGCGGGCTTGGTCTCGGCGGGGGCCGTCGCCGGCGTCGCCTTGCTCGGACTCGGCTGCACCTTCCTCGTGGCCTGGCTCCTCTCGCGCACCGTGCTGAAGGGGCAGGTCTCCACCTTCAGCCTGGAGTTGCCGCCGTACCGGCCGCCGCGGCTCTGGCAGACTCTGTACACGTCCGTCCTCGACCGTACCCTGCTCGTGCTCTGGCGCGCGGTCGTCTTCGCGGCGCCCGCGGGCGCGGTCATCTGGCTCGTTGCGAATGTCCGGCTGGGCGAGGGGAGCGTGGCGGAGGTGATGATTGCCGGGATGGATCCCTTCGGCCTCGCGCTGGGTCTCAACGGCGTGATTTTGCTGGCTTACCTGATCGCGATTCCGGCCAACGAGATCGTGATCCCGACGATTTTGATGCTGACGGCGCTTGTGGCCCGATTGGCCGGGGTGGGCGAGGGGGCGGGGGTGATGGTGCAATCGGACTCTCCAGCGTTCGTCGGAGAGGTCCTGCGCGCGGGCGGGTGGACCGTGCTAACGGCGGTGAACCTGATGTTGTTCAGCCTGCTCCACAACCCGTGCAGTACGACCCTCTACACGATCTACAAGGAGACGGGCAGCGCGCGCTGGACGACGCTGGCCGCGCTCCTGCCGTTGGGGATGGGGGTGGCTTTGACCTTCGGGGTGGCGACCGTCTGGCGCCTCCTCGCGAGCTGAGGCACGCGCCGGCGGTCGTAACTTCTCGCTTGCGCTCGCGCGCGGAAACCAGCTTTCTCCGCTCCCTGTAACGCACCCGTAGCTCAATTGGATAGAGCATCTGACTACGGATCAGAAGGTTTGGGGTTCGACTCCCTACGGGTGCGCCACTTTCCCTCTGGGGCAAAAAATGGGGGACAGAAGGGGGACAAGAGTGTTCCCTTAGTCCCCCGAAGTGCAGACTGAGTTGCGCCCTTCCCGAGCGCCGCAAGTAGAGCCACCGCAGCGTCGACATCGCGGGCGGATTTCGCCCCTGTCTTGCAACGTTAGCCTTCCGCACCTCCGTCTTCCACCAGCGCGGAATTATCCTGAACGAACCACCCAGCCGGGCCAAATGGCCGATATACCCGAAAGAAGGGGCAGTTTCCCAAAAATACGTATCTAACGCGGGACGCTGAACCGGCAATCTCTGAGCCAGCCGAATAGACTTCTTTAAACTTACCTACGGACGAAGAGCCACACGATCAGAGCGAAACCGAGTGTGAAAAAGTTCACCCACAAGAAGACTGAAATCACACGCCGTCTCTCTTCCGCCTCCCGCTTAGCTGAATCTTCTGCATTTTTCCTCTCAAACTCGCCTGGAACATAATTCGCGGGTCCGAGTGCCTCGCGACAATCGAGGCACTTTGGGATCTGTGCGATTCTTGGGGGCAGCACCGCAAACAATCCCGGAATAACAACGTTGCCCTGATATGAAAGCTTTCCACCGCAGTTCGGACAGACGTAGTGTCCCATACGCGACTGTCTACCTGTCACGCTTTGGCAGTCAATGACGCGCTGCAAAGGCATCTATCGCCTGTCGTTTTTTAGCCGCCGCGTTCCGATCAATGGGGCGCCGTATAAATCTAGAACAGTGTTGACCCCTCGAGCGTGCGGCTCGTAGGCCGGTCTTAAGTGCCCCGTACGCTGCCCGAAAACGGCCATTCCTCGCGATTTAAAGGGGTGCGCGGGCCTAGCTGGCTCTCGCGGCGCGACGTTCTTTTCGCGGATCCTAGAGCGAGTCTGCGAAGGATTCCGACAAGCAGCGGCGCGGATTCTCCTGATACCCGAAACTGATCTTGCGGGTTGCTGTATCGCGGAACCAACCGGCCGCAGCGTGCAAGTCTCGCTCGGCGCTGCTCCTCTCGGCCTCGAACCCGAACGGCTCCAGGAGCTTTTCCTGCGTGGCGTGGAGCTTCTCTGCCGCGGCGGCTTATGGCAGCGAGGAAGGCGGTTCGACGTCCGATCTGAAATTCGCGAGGTTCCCGTTCACCACTGCACGAATCTCGTCGAGGATGGCCGCGCCCTCGATCCCGAGTTCTGCCACGTCTTTTCCGAGGCAGCGGCTGGGGAGTTCAACTTCCAGCTTCAACCGGAGCAGCAGGTCGAGCTTTTGGCCCAGTAGGCCGAGCATCTCCTGGACGGTCTCGCGGTCGACCAAGGCCTCCTCCTCCCGGCGGTTCTTAGATCGGGCAAGGCGGATTTGCTCGCGCAGGAGCTCGGCCTTGAGCTCGTTCAGCGTGGCGTTGCCCGCGCGGGCCAAGCCCAGCCGGTCGACGAATCCGCGCCACTCCCCGACGTTCCAGCCCTCGGGTGCGCCCTTGAGCTTCCGATAGAGGCGGAGCGATTCCGTCGACAGGTTGAGCGCCGCGGCCAGCGCTCTGGGCGTCTCGGGTTGGGCGTCGTCGGTCATCGTGGACCAAGTTTCGTCAAAAGTTCAGCCACGCGGGCACGCGGTTGGTCGCGTAACCCGCTTCGCTCCCCGGTGGAAAAAAGATTCCTTCCCCCCACTACCCCCACCCTGGCGCGGCGGCGGACTCGGCCAGCTAACGGCGAACCTTGGTCGCAGACTTCCCGCGCTGCCGATCCGGCTCCGGGAAGCGGTCCGGGTCGAAGAGATGCCACGCGGGGACTTCAAGAACGCCGGCGATCCGGTCGACCGTCGCGAGCCGGATGCCTTCGCGCCTTTGGGCCTCGATGTCTTGGAAGTGTCGGGTCGAGAGTCCGGCCCGCTCCGCGACGGTCTCCTGGCTCCAGCCTCTCACCAGCCGCAAGCGGCGGATGTTGGTGCAGAGGATTTCCACGGAGGACACGCCACGAGATTAGCGTGTTGCCTACTGTCTAAACACGCTATGGGTTTAACGTGTTATCTCCAACCGCCCGGCCTTCCGGGAACCCTCCCCACCGCACGATGCCCACCATCCCTAGCAAGGTAGAACAGCGAATCAAAGACGGTCTGAAGCGCTTTGGGCCTATCCTCGTCGCCCAACGCGACCGGGACGTTTCCGAGGCCGACACCGTCACCGTCGTGAAGGACATCCTGTCGGACGTGCTCGGATACGACAAGTACCTGGAGGTGACGAGCGAGCACGCCATCCGCGGCACGTATTGCGACCTAGCGATCAAGTTGGAGGGAAAGCTTCGCCTGCTGATCGAGGTGAAGGCGATTGGCATCCAACTCGCCGAGAAGCACACCAAGCAGGCGGTCGACTACGCCACCAATCAGGGCCTCGACTGGGTCGCCCTCACCAACGGCATCCGGTGGATGCTCTACCGCATTCATTTCAAGAAGCCCATCGAGGCGAAGCTGGTCGCCGAGTTCGACCTCCTCAGTACGGACCTGAAGTCCGAATCGGACTTGGAAAAGGTGTACCTCATCTCGCGGGAGGGCCTGATCCGCGGCGCCGTCGTCGAGTTCAGCGAGAAGCAGAACGCCACCAGCAAATACCTGATCGCCGCGCTTTTGCTCCACGATGAGGACGTGCTGACCGGGATTCGGCGGGAACTGCGGAAGGTCACCGGCATCTTGGTCGAGCCGGCCGTGATCGCGGAGGTGCTACGTAACGACATCATCAAGCGCGAAGCCCTCGAGGGCGAGGAAGCGATCCAGTCGGAGCGCAGGATTCTCAAGGAGAACCGCCGCGGGAAGGAAGAGCCGGCGCCGACCGCTCCGGCAGCGAGTCCGGAACCGGCGACAACGGATGCTAGCGAGATCCGACAGGGAGAGACTCCTTTGGGCGCTCAATAGACGCTCGGGCTGTCTACCGAAGGGAATCCCGCTCGGTGCGGCAGAGGTCCTGAAGCGCGCGCAAAGCGACGGCAGATGCTCCCAAAACGCTTGGAAACTCCCGCCAACCTCGCCTATCAGACGCGCGCCGTGCCCTCGGGCGAAGTGCAGCTGTGCAAGCAATCACTCGTGCTGCGGCCGCTTTTTCCTTGTCGAGCACGCGCGAGGCGCTGTTGTTCCGGTTCATCCCGCCCGAACGCACAGAACCCCATCGGCTCCGGTCGGTTGCGAAGCTCGCGCTGTGGCTCGTGCTCGTGGCTGTGCTGGTCGGGCTCTGTTGGTGGCAGCGGCCGGCCCCGAGGGCCGTTTCCGCGACTACGACGTTTGAGAAGCAGCCGAAGGTAGCTGTCTCCGCCCCCGCTGAGCGAACGCGAGCGGTTCCCGCGGATCGAAAACCGACAGTCCTGGAAATCCCCGGCCTGCCGTCCCCGGCGCTTATTGAGATAGTTGCGGCCAACTCAGCGCCTGGCCGGATCCTGTTTCTCGACTTCACGCTAGACGCGTCGGGTCTGCGGCTGACGGGTGCCACAGGCACGGCAGGCCGCGCCAAGCCGACGGTACCGCGCAGCGGCTTCGGCTTCGTCCAATACGAAGTGCTCGATCGCACCGACCAGCTCACGGCTGCAGGCTCGGTCGAGGACCCGACGCGTCGCCGCGTAGAACATCCCGCCGCCTCGAACGACGGGCGGATCGAGAGCACAGTACTGTTCAGCGAGGCAGGCCCGTTGAGCGTGCGACTGCCGGGCGAGAGCGCGCCAGCCCGCATCGTTTTGTTTCGCGATAAAAATCCGGTCGCTGGCGGCGCTGCCGCGGGCCGCGAAGTCCTAGGTGACTTTCGACTGCGCTCCGACTAACGCTCCGACACTCCGCATTTGCCCTCGCCTGCCTTCTTCCCCTACCGCCTTCGCGAGAGCGTGCTTTTCGTCGTCTGCGGCTTGGCGGCCGCCGTTATCGGCGCGCACGCGCAGACGTCCACCGTCCGCCAGCTCCTTAACAACGGACCCAACGCCAGCCGGCTCGTCGTCGCTATCATGGGCGACGGCTACGCCGCAGCGCAGCAGGAGCAGTTCTTCAACGACGCCCAGCGCAAGATCGATCTGCTCGTAGCCAACGAGGCCTTCGCCCCCGCGAAAGACCTGATCAACGGCGTGGCGATTTTTACCGCCAGCAAAGAGACCGGCACCGACATCGGGACGACGATGCTGCGCGACACCTTCTACGACACCGGGTTTGTCGGCACCGTGAATTCACGCCTGCTCACCATCGCGACGAGCACCGGTCGATCGCGCGCTCTGGCCACCCTTCGCGACTACGCGCCCGACTACGACATCTCTGTAATGCTCGTAAACACGACGGACTACGGCGGCGCCGGCGGCTCGCCCACAGTCACGTCGCTCCACGCCTTGTCCGACGAGATCCTGCTGCACGAGATTGGCCACTCGTTCGCGGGGCTGGCCGACGAATATGTGGACGCCATCTCCGCGCCATCGTATCCGCCAGCGGAATATGCTAACGCTACTCAAAAAATCGCGCGTGCCGAGATTCCCTGGCGCGCCTTCCTGCTGGATTCCGTGGCAATCCCGACGACCGCGGCCACCACCGACGCCAACGTAGTCGGTTTCTGGGAAGGCGCGCATTATCGCGCGACGGGCTTTTTCCGGCCGATCTACGACTCAAAGATGCGCACGCTCAATCGGCCGTGGGGCCCGATCAACCTGCGCGCTTTTGCCGCCAACGTCCACCGGCTAAATCTCAACGGAACGACCGCCGTGCCGGCCATCCTCGCATTGAGCGCATCGGCCGCGACCGCCACCGCCGGTGGCAGCCTGTCGCTGACGGTAGCGGCGGATGGCACCGGACCGCTGACCTATCAGTGGAGTTTCAACGGCAAGTTCCTCCAAGGCCAGACCGGCACCACGCTCACGCTGACGAGCCTTTCCTCTACGCGCGTTGGCACCTATGCCGTAGAGGTGACCAACGCGCGCGGCGCCTCGACGTCGACTGCGGCCGGAATCGCAGCGCAGCTCGTGACGCAGGGTGCGGGTTTCGCGATGCAGATCACCGCTTCAACCACGCCGACAACGCCCACCACGCCCAACGGTCCCACGACGCCGATCGTTACCCAGCCCGTCATCGTCGATCCGGGCCGGCTGATCAATCTCTCGATTCGCACGGACCTGACGTCGAGCGCGGACAACTTCACGTTTGGCTTCGTGGTGGGCGGCGCGGGCACGACCGGGACGAAGGCGCTGCTCGTGCGCGCCGCGGGGCCGTCGCTCGCGGAGTTCGGCCTCAGCGGCGTGCTCGGGGATCCGAGGCTGGAGTTGTATGCCGGCAGCACGAAAGCAGGCGAAAACGACAACTGGTCCGGCTCCGACACCGTCCGCAGGACGAGTGCACAGGTAGGCGCGTTTGCCTACAGCAATGACGCGTCGCGAGACTCCGCGCTCCTCCTATCCAATATCGCCAACGGCAGCAACTCGGCAATCGTTTCCGGCACGGGCGCGGGCACGGTGCTCGCCGAGCTCTACGATGCGACGCCGGGCGCCAGCTTCACCGCGTCCACGCCGCGTCTGGTGAACGTTTCCGTCCGCAAGCACCTCGGCGGCGGCGTCATCACGGGCTTTGTCATTGGTGGTTCGACCTCCCGCACGGTGTTGATTCGCGCGATTGGGCCCACGCTCGGCGTGTTCGGCGTCAGCGGTGTAGTGGCAGACCCGCAACTCGCACTATTCTCCGGCTCGACGCAAATTAACGCCAACGACAACTGGGGCGGCACAAGCGCGCTCTCGACGACTTTCGGCAACGTCGGCGCATTCAATCTACCCACCGACTCGAAGGATGCGGCGCTGGTCACCACCCTAGAGCCGGGCCCTTACACCGTCCAAGTCAACGGTGTCGGCGGCACCACGGGCGTCGCACTGATCGAGGTCTACGAAGTGCCGTAGCGATGCAGAGCCTTCGCGCTTCGCACGGGTCCGAGTCGACGGCCCAACTGCCCGCCTCGGCCAGAGGCAAAGATTGGGTCGGAGGGGGTTAATGACGACTTCCGACTGGATCTTGGGCTCTGGCCGAGGCAACTCACCCCGTGCTTTCGACTGGAGCCATTTCGCGCATCACGCAGACCCCTAAAGGGGATCTGCGCGTGCGCGAAAATCACTCCGCGCGGGCTTTGCGTAATGCGCTAACCGCTGCGCGAAACTTGCGCGAGTTGGCTCAATTGGGACATGGGCTTGGTTCCTAACCTTATATCATAACGGGTTTTGCCTTCGCGCAGAAATCCCGTCTTGATCGCGGTTTTTATCCGGTCTTGCACCGTGCGCAGACTGCACCCGCTTCCCTTCAAGTGATCGCAAACCGCTTTTCGCGTCGTCTGAGCCCCGATTTCGGGCGCCAATTCGCGTACTGCATTGACGAC
>JBILWD010000177.1:0-7890 GCA_044370095.1 Opitutaceae bacterium
GGCCGGCGCGGTGGTGGTGGCCGCGTGGCTAGTGGAGGCCAAGCAGAGCGTGGTCGAGAATATGGCGCCCGTGCTGACGCGGATCTTCACCCCGCTGTTCGCGGCCGTGCTGCTCTCGTTCCTAGTGACCTTGGTGGCGACCGGCCGCGGGGTGGACCAGGCGCGCGAGGTGCTGATCGGGTTCGATGCGCTGCTGATTATTGTGCTGGGACTGTTGCTCTATGCGGTTTCGGCGCGGGACCCGCAGGCGCCGCCGGGAACGTTCGATGTCCTGCAACTGGTGCTGGTGGCCGGGGCATTGGCGGCGGACGGCGTGGCGCTCTGGGCGATCGCGGCGCGGATCCAAGAGTTTGGCTTCACGCCCAACCGGCTGGCGGGCCTCGGCCTGAACGGAGTCCTGCTGGTAAACTTGGCGTGGTCGGCGGTGCTGTACGCGCGGTTCCTGCGGGGCCGGGGGCCGTTCGCGGCGCTGGAGCGTTGGCAGACCGCCTACCTGCCCGTTTACGCGGTTTGGGCGGGGCTGGTGGCGGTGGTGTTCCCCCCGCTGTTCGGCTTCCGCTGAGGCCCGCGGGGGGCCAACCTTGCCGCGATGACCCCTTTGTTCCTGCTCGTAGGCTGCGCGGGCTGCGTCGCGCTGGAAATCTGGCAGCTGGTGCAGGCCGAGAGGCTACTCGGCCGGCGGGCGCCCTCCGCGGCAGCGGCAACGGCGTCCGGACCCGATGAGCGCCAAGCCCGCCGTTGGAGCCTGGCGTTGCTGGCTTACTGGCTGGGAATGGTGGGGCTACTGTTCCTCCCCGTGGCGCGGCTGCACGCCCTCGGACTGCTGCTAGCGACAATGATCGGGTTCTCCCTGCGGCGCGGAGCGGAACGGCTCTGGACCCTGCG
Source organism: Opitutaceae bacterium (assembly GCA_044370095.1). Lineage (GTDB taxonomy): Bacteria > Verrucomicrobiota > Verrucomicrobiia > Opitutales > Opitutaceae > ER46. The sequence continues at coordinate 886 of JBILWD010000177.1, forward strand.
CCTCCTCACCTTCGAGGGGGCAATTCGCGTGGGGCTGTTACTCTCCCTCGGGGCGCTGGCCTGGCGACGCCTTTAAGCAAAAGCGATTCAGCGGACCCAGCGGCGCGACTCAGCCTTGGGGGCGGGCTCCTCCAGCGACTGGGCGAAGAACTCCTGCGCGGCCGAAACCAGCCGCGCGTAGCGGGTGTAGTCGCCCGCCCAGGAATTCGGGACCGACAGCCGCCGCAGCACCCCGCGCCCCCGCCGGTCGGGAGCCGCATCGTCCGGGCTCAGCTCGAGGCTAAACTGCGGATCGTGGGCGTGGACGACGTAATGGCGGACCCCGCCGGGGGCTTCCCGCTCGATCCGGACAAAGGCCGAGGAGTCCATCGCGTCACCGTGCGGGGGGCCGGCGCGGAGGCAAACGCCGTTTTGCCCTTGAGCCGGGAGAAACGCGGGCGCAAACCCTCCCCACCCGCCGGCGCGGCGCCCCCGATTCCACCGCGGGCGAACCGGATGACGCCGTCCCGGGCTCTCCCATGAAGTCTTCCCCGCCCCCCGGCCTGCCCTCCTGGCTCTTCATCCTCACCGATCTGGCGCTGCTCGGCGCCGCGGCGATCGTGGCCTGGGCCAGCCCCGCGCCGCTCTCGACCGGCGCGTTGGTGACGATCGTGGGCTGCGTCCTCCTCGGCGTCCTGGTGGGGCTGGTCCCCTTGGTGCTACGGATGGAGCGGGCGAAGAACGCGGCGCTCGACGAGCGGCAACGGGCCCTCGAGGCGCTGGCCGAGACGGTCCGGGAATCCGCGCAACAGGTCAGCATCGCGACTGGAAGCCTGCACGGGATCGCCGAGCTGGCGCGGCGCACGCTGCGCGAGGCGGAACAGTTGCCGGAACGGCTGCAGGAACGGGTGTCGGCCCTCCAAGGGCAGCTGGCGGAGGCGGACGATAGCGCCCGGACGGGATTGGAGGAGGAACTGGCCACCCTGCGCGGCAGCGAGCTGGGACGGATCGAGGCAGCCGTGGCCCAGATCGCTCGGACCGCCACCGAACTTACCCGAATGGAGGCCGCGGCCGCCAAACAGGTAGCGACCCTGCAACGCGAGGCCGCCGACAGCGCCGCCCGCCTGCAGCAGGCGCTCACCGCCGCCCGCGAGGAGAACGCGGCTGCGATCGAAGCCCGGCTCCGCGAGGCCCGCGCCAGCCTCGCCGCCGCGGCGGAGGAAACGACCGCGGCGTGGCGCGCGGCGACCCAGGCGCAGTGGGCGGCCCTCGATGAACGGATCGCACGCCTCGCGTCCACGCCGCGCCCCGAGGTGTCCGCCCCGGCCGAACCACCCCCGGCCGAACGGCTCCCGCTAGAGATCACCCCCGGCGAAGCCCCGCTCCCCTCCCCTCGCAAACCCCGCCGCCCCCGCCGCGAGGAGGCCCCCACGCCCGCCCCAGCCTCCCTAGAGCCGCTCCCGAAGCCCCCGGCCACAGCGGCGGAGCCTGACCCCCTACCGCCCGCCCCGGAGCCGGTGGCGATCCCGGAACGGCCCCCGCAGCCCGTAGCCACCGAGGCTGCCGTGGAGCCCCCGCCGACCGATCCCTTGCCCGAACCGGCCACCCCAGTTCCGGAACCCCCGCCGCCGCTCGCGCCCCGGAAGCGTCCGGCCCGCCGGGTCGAGCCCGAGCCGCAGCCCACGCTGGATTTCGGGTTCGAGGACAGTCCCCCGGCGGCGCCGGGAACGGTCGAACGCACCCTCACCTCGGACGGCGCCACCCGCCTGCTGGTCACGGCCTATATCGGGATCGGCAACCGGCTGTTCATCCGGGGCGACGGCCCGGGCCTGAGTTGGGAGCGCGGCGTGCCGCTGCAGTTCATCTCGATCGGCAAATGGCGCTGGGAAACCGGCGAGGCCAGCGGGCCCATCCGCTTCCGCATCTACAAAAACGACGAGCTCGAATGTTCGGCCTTGGGCGAACAGGTGCTCGATCCGGGCTACCTGCAGGAAGTCACCGCCTCGTTCTAAGCGGGCCCTTGCCACTCCGGCGGGCTCAGTAATGGGGCGGGCGCTCGTCCGCAGGCTCCGGGGCAGCGCCCGCGTCCGCCCTAGCCTCGCGGACCCGCCTCAGCTCGCGACGCAGGGCGTCCAGTTCCTCGGTCAGCTCCAGCATCGCGCGATCCTGGGCGGTGACGTGCCGCTCCAGGTACGCGATCTTCTCCTCCAGCCGGAGCAGGCGCTCCTCGCTCACGACGCACCTCCCGGGTCCGCGGGCGAGGCCAGCAGCGCGCGGAGGGCGGCCGGGGACTCCACCGGCGGCAGGCAGGACTGTTCGTCGCACCCAAAGGCCGCGGCGCGGCCGCCCGGGGGCCGCAGATCGGCCAGCCAAGGGGAACGCTGCGCGAGCCAGCGCTGGCCTTCGGCGCCGTCGGCGGCAAGGACGATCCGACGGGGGCCGAAGCTGGCGGACACCTCAGCCGCGAGCGCCTTGAGTTCAGAGGAAGCCGGATCGCCGGCCAGCACCACGTGGCGCGGAGCCTCGAGGCCCAGCTCGAACGCGCACAAGAGCTGCGGGACGGCGTGCGGAGCCCGTTCCCAGCGGCCGCGGAACGCCTCGATCGTGCGGACGCCGCGCTCCCGGTACCCGGCGTCCTTGCCCAGCAAGGCGCCGAGCCGGAGCAAATTGAGCGCGGCAATACTGCTCGGGGCCGGTTCCGCCCCATCGTAGTCCTCCTTCAGACGCAGAACCAGCGAGGGATCGTCGGCGGACGAGTTGAAGTAGCCCCCGGCGGCCTCGTCCCAGAAGAGGGCGTCCATCCGCGCCTGCAGGCGTTCGGCCCACTGGAGCCAGCGGATCTCGAAGCCCGCCTCGTACAGGTCGAGCAGACCTTGGATGACCGCCGCGTAGTCCTCGGCGAAGGCAGGGGTGCTCCCGCGGGCGCCACACGGGTCGGCGAGAGCGGGCGCGCGCCAGACCCGGTAGAGCGTGGCGGTGGCCTCGTCGTGCATTTCCCGTTGGAGGAAATCGGCGATGCGCCCGGCGGCCGCGAGGTACCGGCCCCCGTCGTCCAAGGTGCGGTGGGCGAGGGCGAGGGCGGAAAGCATCAGGCCGTTGGGCCCGGCGAGGATCTTGTCGTCCAGGTGCGGCCGGGGCCGGGCGCGCCGGGCCTCCCGCAGGCGCTCGAGCAGCACGATCAGGCGATCATTGGCCGCGGCGGGATCCATTTGAAGCTGGGCGGCGGTCGCGGCGAGAGGCTGGACCTGCGCGAGAATGTTGCCGCCCTTGAATTCCCCCTGTGGGTCGAGCTCGGTGGGGACGTTGCCCTCATCCTGCACGCCGAAGTGCGCCGCGAGCAGCGGGAAATCCTCCCCGAGGAGCCGGCGGAGCTGCGCGGCGCTCCACAGGTAGAACGCGCCTTCGGTGAGGTGGCCCTCGGCATCGGCGGAATCGGCGTCCTCGGCGGTGAAGCAAGCTCCGCCCGGGCTGGTGAGGTCGCGTTCGACGTACCCGAGGATATCGCGGGCCATCCAGCCGTAGCGCTCGTCCCCGGTCGCGCGGCGGGCCTCCAGGCAGATCACGGCGATCTGGGCCTGGTCATAGAGCATCTTCTCAAAATGGGGCACGAACCAGCCGCCATCGACCGCGTAGCGGTGGTAACCGCCCCCAACGTGGTCGTGGATCCCGCCGCGGGCCATCGCCTGCAGGGTAGCAGTCACGAGACGGAGCGCCTCGGTGCCGGCCTCGCTGGCGGGGCCCTGCAGGGCGGCCGCGCGGAGCAGGAACGCGAGTTGCGCGGGGCGCGGGAACTTGGGGGCGCCCCCGAAGCCGCCGTGCTCGGGATCGAAGGTCTCGACCGCGTGGCGGAAGGCCGCGTCGAAGGCCGTGCCGGCCCGTTCGAACAGGGGCTTGTCCTCCACGTCCGCCGGAGCCGCCTCCGCGGCAATATGGCTGCGGATCGCCTCCAGCGCCCGGTCCCCCTCGGCGAGCAGCTTGGCGCGGTCCTCCCGCCACCCTTTGCTCAGCGCCGCGAGCACGCGCGGGAAACCGGGGCGCGCCGGCAGGTCCTTGGGCGGGAAATAGGTGCCGCCGTAGAACGGCTTCAGGTCCGGCGTGAGCCACACGCTCAACGGCCAGCCTCCGCGGCCCGTCACCGCCTGCACGTAGGTCATATAGACCTTGTCCACATCCGGGCGCTCCTCGCGGTCCACCTTCACCGGGATGAAGCCCGCATTGAGGGCGGCGGCGATCTCCGGGTCATCGAACGACTCGTGCGCCATCACGTGGCACCAGTGGCAGGTGGAGTAGCCGATGCTGAGGAAGATCGGGCGGTCCTCGGCACGCGCGCGGGCGAAAGCGGCCTCGCCCCACGGCAGCCAGTCGACCGGCTGGTCGGCGTGCTGGAGGAGGTAGGGGGACTTTTCGGCGGCGAGGGCGTTGGACATCGGGGCCGCACGGAGTCACAGGCGGTGCGGGACCGCAAAGGCAAACCGCCGCGCACGCCGCGGTTTGACCCCGGGCCACGGAGCCCGCACGGTCGCCCTATGCCCCCCGCCCTGCGCGTCCCCTCCGCGGTCGCGCTTCTGTTCGCCCTCGCCCCCAGCCTGCCCGCCCAAGTGGACCGCATCACCGGACGCCCCTTCGCCACCCGTTCCGAGGTCATCGCCCGGAACGGAATGGTCTGCACCAGCCAGCCGCTGGCGACCCAGATCGGCCTCGACGTGCTCCGCCGCGGCGGGTCCGCGGTGGATGCCGCGATCGCCGCCAACGCCGCGCTCGGGCTGATGGAACCCACCGGGTGCGGCATCGGCGGGGATCTGTTCGCGATTGTCTACGAGGCGAAGACCGGGCGGCTCCACGGTCTAAACGCCTCCGGCCGCTCGCCCCGCGGGCTCAGCCGGGAGCAATTGATGGCCGAACTGCAGCGCCTGCAGCGGACCACCATTCCGCCGCGCGGCCTCCTGCCCGTATCCGTCCCGGGCTGCGTCGATGGCTGGGCGGTCCTGCACGGGCGCTTCGGCCGCCTGCCGTGGGCGGAGGTGCTCGCGCCGACCATCCGCTACGCGCGCGAGGGCTTTCCCGTGACCGAGGTGATCGCCGACGGCTGGGCGCGGAGCGTGCCGCTGCTGTCACCCGAGCCCGGCGCCTTCGCGGCCACCTTCGCCCCTGGGGGCCGCGCGCCGGCCAAGGGCGAAGTCTTCCGCAATCCGGACCTCGCCGATACCCTCGCGGCGATCGCCGCGGGCGGCCGCGATGCGTTCTACCAGGGGACGATTGCGGAGCGCATCGACGCCTTCTTCCGGGCGCAGGGCGGCTGGCTGCGGCGGGAGGACCTGGCCGCGCACACCTCCGACTGGATCGATCCCGTCTCGGTCAATTACCGGGGCTACGACGTCTACGAGCTGCCACCGAACGGCCAAGGGATCGCGGCGCTGCAGATGCTGAACATTCTGGAGGGCTACGACCTGAAGGGGATGGGCTTCAATTCGGCGGAGGCCCTGCACGTGATGATCGAGGCCAAGAAGCTGGCCTTCGAGGACCGGGCTAAGTTCTACGCGGACCCGGCCTTCTCCCGCATCCCGCTGCGCGGCCTCCTCTCGAAGGAGTACGCGGCCCAGCGGCGCGCGCTGATCCGCCCGGACAAGGCAGCGCGGACTTACGACGCAGGCAACCCGGCGCTGCAGGACGGGGATACCATTTACCTCACCACCGCGGACGCCGAGGGCAATATGGTGTCCCTCATCCAGAGCAACTACCGGGGGATGGGCGCGGGCGTGGTCGTACCAGGTTTGGGCTTCGGGTTCCAGAATCGCGGGGAAATGTTCACCCTGCAGGAGGGCCACGCCAACGACTACGCTCCCGGCAAGCGGCCGTTCCACACCATTATCCCCGCGATGGTGACCAAGGAGGGCCAGCCGTGGCTCAGCTTCGGCTTGATGGGCGGCGCGATGCAGCCGCAGGGGCACGTCCAGATTTTGGTCAACTTGATCGATTACGGGATGAACCTGCAGGAGGCGGGCGACGCCGCGCGCTGGCAGCACGAAGGTTCGACCGACTACAATGAACCGCGGATGACCACGGGCGGCCACGTGTTCCTCGAGAGCGGCGTGCCGTGGGCGACGCGGGCGGAGCTCAAGCGGCGCGGCCACGACCTGCGGACGGACCTCGGTGGCTTCGGTGGCTACCAAGCGATCGGTTGGGACGCCAAGAACCGCGTATTCCTCGGCGCCAGCGAGAGCCGCAAAGACGGCCAGGCGGCCGGATTCTGAACCTTTACCCCCCTCCCCCAATGCCGACTCCTGCCCGGGCGCTCTCACGCCTCTGCCTGCTCCTCTGCCCTGCCCTGTTCGCCACGGGCGCCGAGGCGCCGCCCGATGCCGTCTTCGTCGGCGGGAAGGTTCTCGCGGTGGACGCCGGCTTCGCGATCCACGAGGCGCTCGCGATCCGCGGGGGCCGGGTCGTGGCCACTGGCTCCACGGCTCAAATCCGGGCCTTGGCGGCGCCGGGGCGCACGACCGTGCACGAGCTGGGGGGCCGGATGCTGCTGCCGGGGCTGATCGATTCGCACGTGCATGCGCCGGCGGCGGCCGTGTTCGAGGCTGACCACGAGGTGCCGGATATGGAGACCATCGCGGACGTCCTCGCCTACATCCGGGCGCGGGCGCAGGTGGTGCCGGCGGGCGAGTGGATCCAGACTTCGCAGGTGTTCATCACCCGCCTGCGGGAGTCGCGTTACCCCACGCGGGCGGAGCTGGACGCGGCGGCGCCGCGGCATCCGGTGAACTTCCGGACCGGCCCGGACAATATGCTGAACTCCCTCGCGCTGGCGCGGTGCGGGTTCACGCGGGAGTTCAAGGTGACCGATGGCGGGCCGGGCCACCTCGAGCTGGATACGGCGGGGGAGCCCAACGGCCTCGCGCGGGGCCTCGGCCGCTACATCAAGACCCCCTCGGCCCGGGCGATCCCGCGCGAGGAGCAACAGTCCCGCCTGCAGGCGCTGTTCCGCGATTATAACCGGATCGGCTTCACCACCGTGGCGGACCG
>JBILWD010000178.1:0-7889 GCA_044370095.1 Opitutaceae bacterium
TCCGGCCGATCCTTTCCAATAACTGTTTCCATTGCCACGGGCCGGACGAGGAGTCCCGCAAAGGCGGGCAGGACGGGCTCCGGCTCGACACCTCGGAGGGCGCGCGGATGGATCTGGGCGGCGGCGCCTTTGCCATCGTTCCCGGTCAGCCCGAGAAGAGTGAACTGATCGCGCGTTTGCTCACGCAGGAGGCGGATGAGCTGATGCCGCCTCCGTCCTCGGGCAAGACGCTCACGCCGGCCGAGATCGATCTCCTGCGGCGTTGGATCAAGGCGGGTGCGCCCTATGCGCCGCATTGGTCCTACGAGGCGCCCCGGCGGCCGGCCGTCCCGGCGGTCCAGGAAGGCGCCTGGACGAAGGGCCCGATCGATCGGTTCATCCTCGCGCGACTGGAGCAGGAGCGCCTCCGCCCGCAGCCGGAGGCGGATCGCCTGACCCTCGCGCGGCGCGTGGCCCTGGATCTGACCGGCCTGCCGCCGACCTTGGCCGAGGTGGAAGCCTTCGCCGCCGACGCGGCGCCGGGGGCGTATGAACGGTTCGTGGACCGTCAGTTCGCGAAGCCGGCCTATGGGGAGCATTGGGCGCGCCTGTGGCTCGATCTGGCGCGCTACGCGGATTCCAAGGGCTACGCGGATGACCAACCGCGCAGCATCTGGGCGTATCGTGACTATGTGATCCGGGCCTTCAGCCGGGATCTGCCTTTCGACCAGTTCACCCTGGAGCAGATCGCGGGCGACCTGTTGCCGAACCCGACCCGGGACCAGATCGTGGCGACCGGGTTTCATCGGAACACGATGAACAACACCGAGGGCGGCACCGACGACGAGGAGTTCCGGACCGTGGCCGTGGTCGACCGGGTCAACACCACCCTTGCGGTCTGGATGGGCACCTCGATGGCGTGCGCCCAATGCCACACCCACAAGTACGATCCCATTACCCACAAGGAGTACTTCCAGGTCTACGCGCTGCTCAATCAGACCGAGGATGCGGACCGCAATGACGAGACCCCGCTGCTGGAGTTCTTCACCGCGGAGCAGGAGGCGGCGCGGGAACGGGCGGCGGCGGAGATCACGGCCCTGCACGCGAAGTTCCGCGCGGCACGGGAAAGCGAGACGGTCGCGGCCCGCGACTGGGCGCGGGCCTTTCCCGCCCGGCTCGACTGGCAGCCGGCCCCGCTGCGGGCCGCGAGCGCCGCGGGCAAGACCCCGGTGCGCCTGGAGGCGGGCGAGGCGGCCGTGGAGGCCGGGCCGGCCAAGGAGACCTTCACGCTGGAACCGGTGCTGCCCGAGGGGGAGACCCTGACCGCGTTGCGGCTGGAGGCGGGACCAGCGGCGAATGGCGGCGGCTTCACCCTGCAGTCGGTCCGCGCGGGCGTCCTGCCCCCGGAGCCTTTCCGGCGCGCCCGCTTCGTGCGGGTGGAGAATCCCGGGCGCGGCAAGGTGCTGTCGTTCGCGGAACTGGAGGTGTTCAGTGGCGGGCAGAATGTGGCCCGCGCGGGTACGGCCCGCCAGAGTTCGACGGCCGAGGGGGCCGAGGCGGCGCGCGCCCTCGACGGCAACACGGACGGCGATTTCCTGTTCAAGTCGGTCTCCCTCACTCAGGTGGAGGACAATCCGTGGTGGGAACTGGACCTTGGCGCCACGCTGCCGCTCGAGAAGGTGGTTCTGTGGGGCCGGCGCGGCGAGGAGGGCACGCCCACGGGGATCCGCATCACCGTGCTGGACGAGGAGCGCCAGCCGGTCTTTGAGCGGGTGACTAAGGAGTTCCCGCGGCCGACCAATACGGTCCTGCTGTCCGATCCGCGGGAGCTGCCGTTGGCGCTGGCCGCGGCGGATCCGGGCCAGGACCCCTTGGAGCCGGGCGCATTGGTCTCGGACCAGCCCCCGCGCAAGGCGGCGAAGGCCCGCAAGGCGGCGGCGCGGCCGGCGTGGCGCTCCGGCACCGCCGGTGGCACGGGATTGACCTTGGTGCCGGCCCGGCCGCTGCGGCTGGCGCCCGGCGAGCGGCTGGTGCTGACCGTGGAGCAGCAGGGCGCCAAGGCGCGCACCGCGGCGGGCGGCCTGCGGGTACTGGCCACGACCGAGGGTAGGGCGGGGGAACACGCCCGCACCCCGGGACCGGTGCTGACGGCCCTGCGGCGCCAGGAGGCGGAGCGCACGCCCGATCAGCGCGATTTGTTGTTGGATCATTATGTTCGCGAGGTGGCGCCCGCCTTGGCCACGGAGCGGCGGCGCCTCGCGGCCGTGCAGCGCGAGTTGGACGAGATGCCGCTGCAGACCACGCCGATCCTGCGGGAGTTGCCCGCAGCCGAGCGGCGCGTCACGCGCGTGCACCTGCGCGGCAACTTTCAGACGCTGGGCGACGAGGTGCCGCCGGGGGTGCCCGCGGTGTTCGGCGCGCTGCCGGCCGGGCAGCCGGCGGACCGCCTAGCGCTGGCGCGGTGGCTGGTGGCCCGCGAGAACCCCCTGACGGCGCGGGTGCTGGCGAACCGTCTCTGGGAGGCGATCTTCGGCCTCGGCCTGGTGCGCACCTCCGAGGAGTTCGGCGCGCAGGGCGAACTCCCGAGCCATCCGGAGCTGTTGGACTGGCTAGCGGTGGAGTTGATGGACGACGGCTGGAGCGTGCAGCGTTTCCTGCGCCGCCTCGTCCTTTCGGCTGCCTATCGCCAGCATTCGCGGGTGACGCCTGAGGCATTCGCGGCGGATGCGGAGAACCGGCTGTTGTCGCGGGGGCCGCGGGTGCGGTTGGCGGCGGAGATGGTGCGCGACCAGGCGTTGGCCGTCAGCGGCCTGCTGAGCGCGAAGCAGTTCGGTCCGGCGGTGCGTCCGTATCAACCGGCGTTCGACCTTCGGGCGGCGTTTGGTGGGGCGCTCGATTGGAAGACCAGCACGGGCGAGGACCGGTTGCGGCGCGGCCTGTACACTGAGTGGCGTCGGAGTAGTCCCTATCCCTCGATGGTAACCTTCGACGCGCCGAACCGCGAGGTGTGCACCCTGCGGCGGCCGCGGACCAACACGCCCCTGCAGGCCCTCGTGACCCTCAATGACCCCGTGTACGTCGAGGCGGCGCAGGGCCTCGCCCGCCTGATGGCGCACGGGGGGGACAGCGTGGCGGAGAAGGCGGCCGCGGGCTTCCGGCGGGTGCTCCTGCGGGCGCCGGCGCCGGCCGAGCTGGCGCCGCTCGTGGCGCTGCACGCCGAAGCGCTCGCGGGCTTCACGCGGGAGCCCGAGCAGGCGGCCCAATTGATCGCCAATCCCGACCTGCCGCCGCCGGCGACCTTCTCCGTGCCGGACCTCGCGGCGTGGACGGCCGTCGCCAACGTCCTCCTGAACCTCGACGAAACCCTGATGAAGCCATGAACCTGCGCGTCGAACAGATCCGTCATCAGACTCGCCGCCAGTTTCTGCGGGCGAGTGGGCAGTTCAGCTTGGGCGCGATCGCGCTGCAGGCGCTCGGCGCGGCCCCGGCGCCCGGTACCAGCCCGGTGAACCCCCTCGCCCCGCGGCCGTCGCACTACTCGGCCAAGGTCAAGCGGGTCATTTACCTCCATATGTCGGGTGGGCCGCCGCACCTCGACCTGTTCGATTACAAGCCGGAGCTGGTAAAGCGGGATGGTCAGCCGGCGCCGGATGATTTCATCAAGGGGCGCCGGTTCGCCTTCACCACGGGCACGCCGCTGTTGATGGGCACCCCGCGCCAGTTCGCGCAGCACGGGCGTTCGGGGATGTGGATGTCCGATGCCATCCCGCACTTCCACGGGCTGGCGGACGATCTGTGTCTCATCAAGTCGATGCATACGGACCAGTTCAACCACACCCCGGCGGAGCTCTTGCTCTTTACGGGATCGCCCCGGGGCGGCCGGCCCTCGATGGGGTCGTGGGTGACCTATGGTCTGGGCTCCGAGAATGCGGATTTGCCGGGCTTCGTTGTGCTCATCAGCAGCGGCACCCAGCCCAGCGCGGGCCAGAGCGCGTGGGGCACCGGGTTTTTGCCCTCCGTGTTCCAAGGCGTCCAATGCCGCTCCAAGGGCGATCCAGTGTTGTACGTGAGCGATCCCCCGGGGATGAGCCGGGCGCTGCGGCGCCAAACGCTCGATGCCCTGCGGGTGCTCAATGAACGCCAGGCGGCCGAGCTCGGGCATCCGGAGACCCTGACCCGCATCGCGCAGTACGAACTCGCGTTCCGGATGCAGGCGAGCGTGCCGGAGGTGATGGACATCGGCCGCGAGCCGGCGTCCGTGCGGGAGGCCTACGGTGCGGTCCCGGGCGAGGCCAGCTTCGCGAACAACTGCCTGCTGGGCCGGCGCCTGCTCGAGCAGGGCGTGCGCTTTGTCCAGTTGTTCGACTGGGGCTGGGACTTCCACGGCACGACGCCGCGCGAGGACATCCGCGATGGCCTGACCCGCAAGATGGCCCGGACCGACAAACCCGTCGCGGCGCTCCTGCGCGACCTGCGCGAGCGGGGCCTGCTGGACGACACCCTGGTCGTGTGGGGCGGCGAGTTCGGCCGCACCCCGTTCCGCGAGGGCCGGACCTCCAAGGGGGACGTGCTGGGCCGGGATCATTTCCCGGACGCCTTCTCGGTGTTCCTCGCCGGCGGCGGGGTAAAGCACGGCTACACTCACGGCGAGACCGACGAACTCGGCTTCAGTGTGACCCGGGACAAGGTGCACGTGCACGACCTGCAGGCCACGATTCTGCACTTGCTCGGGTTCGACCATACGCGGCTGAACTTCCGCTTCCAGGGGCGCGATCATCGGCTGACGGACGTTCACGGCCACCTCGTCAAAGACATCTTGGCCTAAGCCGGCGTTGACGCGCTCCGGGGAGGGTCGCACGCTACGGACCTTCCCCTGATGCACCCCGCCACGCTCCCCCGTCGTCGTTTCCTCCAGTCGGCCAGCGCTTCCGGCGCCGGCCTGCTCCTGTTGCCCTCGGGCACGGTCTTCGGCCAGAACGCCCCGAGCAAGAAACTGAACATCGCCCTCATCGGCGTGTGGGGCCGCGGTCTGGCCCACTACAACACGCTGATGAAGGAGAACGTCGTCGCGCTGTGCGACGTGAACGAGCTCCGGTTCCCCGATGCCCTGAAGGTCTTCCCCAACGCCCGTACCTACACCGACTGGCGCGTGCTGTTGGACAAGGAGGATAAGAACATCGATGCGGTGGTCTGCTGCACGCCGGATCACCATCACGCCCACATCGCGATCTGGGCGATGAACCGCGATAAGCACGTGTATATGGAGAAGCCGATCGCGTTGACGGTTTCCGAGGCGCGGGCGGTGCGGGCGCTGTACCTGAAGAAGCGGAGCAAACTCGCCACGCAGGCCGGCACGCAGCGGCATGCCATCCCGAATTTCCAGCGCGTGAAGGAAATGGTCCGCGACGGGGCGGTGGGCAACCTGCAGGGCGCCTTCGCCTGGGGCAATCGTCAGCTGCCCCGGCCCGGCTACCTGCCCGCGGAGGGCACTCCCCCTGCGACCCTGCATTACGACCAGTGGATCGGGCCCTCGCCGATGCATCCGTACAATCCCGATTACTTCTCGGGCCGCGCGGGCGCAAATTGCCTCCAGTGGAATATGTTTTGGGACTTCGGCACCGGCCAGATCGGCGATATGGGCGCCCACACGATGGACCTCGCCTGGAACGCCCTCGACGCCACTTACCCGACCTCCGTCGAGGCTTCCGGGGATCCGTTCAATCCTGACGTCACCCCGGTGAAGCTGCAGGCCCACTGGCAGCTCCCCGCCAACGCCTGGCGCCCCGAAATCCGCCTCAGCTGGTACCAGGGCAAGGTCTTCCCGACCTCGCCGAAGAAGTTCATCGACCTCGACGGCATCGGCCACGGTGCGATGTTCAAGGGCAACAAGGGCGTGCTGCTGTCCGACTTCAGCACGCGGATGCTGATCCCCGACGCTAAGGCTGACCCGGCTGATTATATCCCGCGTCCCCGCGAGAAGCAGATTCCGCCCATCGGCGATTTCCAGGAAGAGTGGATCAACGCCTGCAAGGGCGATGTGACCAAGACGTCCTGCAACTTCGACTACAACGGCCTGATGACCGAGTGTATGGCCTTGGGTCTGGTGGCCTACCGGGCGGGCAAGCGGCTCAAGTACGACGGTCAGACCGGTCAGACCGACGATGCCGCGGCCAACGCCTTCCTGACCCGCGCCTACCGCGCCGGCTGGCCGCTGCAGGGCTGAGGCGCCGGCCCGCAAGGTCCGCGGCCGGTGAGGAGGGGCACTTCCCGGGTAGGGAAGGCTTCAACCCATCGCGCCGCTGGCCTGATCGGAACCGCGGCCGGTGAGACGGGCAATGAGGCCGGGCTTGACCAGGCTCATTTCCACGGCGAGGAGGGTCAGCCCGGCGATCGAACGGACCCCGGTGCGGTCCATAATGCGCCGGCGATGGTTCTCGACGGTGAAGACGCTGAGGCCGAGTTCCTCGGCGACCTCCTTGGAGCTCTTGCCGGAGGCGATGCCGGTGAGCACGCCCCGCTCGCGGTCCGTGAGCGGATAGGTGGCCTCGGGCCGCGACATATCCTCCAGGGTGCGCTGCACCAGCCGGCGACCGCTTTCGGTGGTGACGAAACCTCCGTCGGCGACGGTGCGGATGGCTTCGAGCATCTCGCTGAAGGGGGCCGTCTTCGGCAGGAAGCCGAGGGCGCCGCCCTTGAGGGCGCGACGGAGGGCGACGGGGGTCATCGCGCCGGAGAGCATCAGCACCTTGGTGCGGGGGAGGCGCGGATCACCAGTTCGACCGCGTCGGGACCCTGCATGCCGGGCAATATGGAATCGAGGATGAGCACGTCCGGGGACAGCCGCCGGCACAACTCCACGGCCGACTCGGCATCCCCGCCCTGACCGGAAACGCGGAGGTCGGCGGCATTCTCGAGGGCGTTCGCCAGCAGTCCGCGGAGCAACTCGTGATCGTCGATGATGACGACCGAGACGGCGCGTTGGCTGAAGGCGTTCTCTGACACGCCGGTGAGACTGCACGCGGCCCGCGTCGGCCCCAAGGTTGGGCCGCCGGGTAGATGTGCCCACGCGCCCTACGTAGGGGCACGGAGAACCCGCGTCAGGCGACCGGATTCCGGAGCGTTCCGACCGGGGGCAGGGAGATGCGCACCTCGTCGCCGGACTGCAGCGTGAAGTCGTCGGGCGGGACGACGCCCGTCCCGGTCATCAGGTAGGCGCCGGCGGGGAACCGGTTCTCCCGGAACAGCCAGTCGGCGAGCGACGGCAACGGGCGGCGGATGCGTCCGACCTGCGTCTCGCCGGTGAAGACGGTCTGGCCCGCGCGGATGATCTCCAGGCGAATGGGCGTCTCCGGACCGGGTAGGTCGGCGGTCACGACGAGGCAGGGCCCGAGGGCGGCGCAGCCGTCGTAGACCTTGGCCTGCGGGAGGTAGAGGGGGTTCTCGCCCTCGATGTCCCGGGAGCTCATGTCGTTGCCGATGGTGTAACCGAAGATCCGGCCGGCGGAGTTGAGCGCGAGGGTCAGCTCGGGTTCGGGCACGCTCCAGCGGGCGTCCGCGCGGATGCGGACGGGGGCGTCGGGGGCGGCGGTGCGGTGCGGGGTGGCCTTGAAGAACAGTTCCGGGCGATCCGCGTCGTAGACCTTGTCGTAAAAGGTACCGCCGCCGGCGTCGCGGGATTCGGCCATCCGGGCACTCTTGCTGCGAAGGTAGGTTACGCCCGCGGCCCAGATTTCCTGCGACTCGAGGGGGGCGAGGCGGCGGGTGGGCGGGGGGACCGGCGCGCCGGCGGCCGCTAGGGCGGCTTGGGCGAGCGCGACGGGGTCGGCTGAGCGGAACAGGCCATCGAGCGAGAAATCGCCCGGGGCGGGCCAGAAGACGTCCTGCTGCTCCAGCAGGAGGCCGCCGGGGGT